>NZ_JBPIZD010000006.1:0-178936 GCF_051172395.1 Brevibacterium sp. H602
CGATCGTGACCGCGCAGCCGCCTCGGCGAACCGGGGGTTTCCCAACCCCCTGAGACGGGCTCGAAAACCCGGTCTCACCTCGTGCGTTTCCGCCCCGTGAGGGGCTATGGTGGTGCCATGGCTCGGTTCAGCTTCCTCGAGTGGCCGGTACTCCGGCAGCTGCGCACGTCGGATAAGACGGGACGCGGCGAATCCGTCGTGTCCCAGCAGACTCGGGACACCACCCCGCGCACGGTCACGGCCGACAAGGTCGTCCAATCCGTGTGCCCCTACTGCGCCGTCGGCTGCGGACAGAAGATCTTCGTCAAGGACGACAAGGTCGTGCAGATCGAAGGCGACCCGGACTCACCGATCTCACGCGGTCGCCTGTGCCCGAAGGGCGCAGCCAGCGAACAGCTCGTCAACGCTCCCGGCCGTGTCACCGACGTCCTCTACCGGGCCCCGAAGGCCAAGGACTGGACGAAGATCGACCTGTCGACCGCGATCGACATGATCGCCGACCGATTCATCGAAGCCCGCCGCAACCACTGGGAGGACTTCGACGACAAAGGCCACCCGCTGCGGCGGACGATGGGCATCGCCAGCCTCGGCGGGGCGACCATCGACAACGAGGAGAACTACCTCGCGAAGAAGCTCTACACCGCGGCCGGGGCGATACAGATCGAGAACCAGGCGCGTATTTGACACTCCGCCACCGTTCCCAGTTTGGGAACTTCGTTCGGGCGCGGCGGCGCCACACAACCCGTCCAGGATATGGCGAATGCGGACTGCATCATCATCCAGGGTTCCAATATGGCCGAGTGCCACCCCGTGGGCTTCCAATGGGTGAGCGAGGCCAAGGCCCGGGGTGCCCGCATCATCCACGTCGATCCTCGTTTCACGCGCACCACCGCGATCGCCGATAAGCATGTGCCCATCCGGGCCGGCTCCGACATCGTGCTGCTCGGTGCGCTCATCAACCGCGTCCTGACCGAGGGGCGCTACTTCGACGAGTACGTGCGCGCCTACACCAACGCGGCGAACCTCATCAGCGACGACTATGTCGACACCGAGGATCTCGACGGACTGTTCTCCGGGTTCGACCCGGACACGAACTCGTACGAGAACTCGACGTGGTCGTACCAGACGGATGAGCACGGTGCGCCGCTCAAGGACCCGAGCCTGAAGGACCCGAAATCGGTCTTCCAGATCCTGCGGCACCACTACTCGCGCTACACGCCGGAGATGGTCGAAGAGAACTGCGGAATCAAACCCGCAGACTTCGACTACCTCTACGAATCGGTGACCGAGAACTCGGGTCGGGAACGCACCACGTGCTTCGCCTATGCGGTCGGCTGGACCCAGCACAGCCTCGGTGCGCAATTCATCCGCACCGCCTCGATCCTCCAGCTCCTGCTGGGCAACATGGGTCGACCGGGCGGCGGAATCATGGCGCTGCGCGGGCACGCGACGATCCAGGGCTCGACCGATATCCCGACCCTGTTCAATCTGTTGCCCGGCTACCTGCCGATGCCCAGCGCCGGGGTCCACGACGCCTTCGACGATTACGTCGCAGCCGTGGGCACCCCGGAGACCCATAAGGGCTACTGGGCCAACGGCCGTGCCTACGCCACCAGCCTGCTCAAGGCCTGGTGGGGCGATGCGGCGACGAAGGACAACGACTTCGCCTTCGACTATCTGCCGCGCATCAACGGCGCCCACGGCACCTATCAGACCGCGGTGCGGATGCTCAACGACGGCGTCGACGGGTACTTCCTGCTTGGGCAGAACCCGGCCGTGGGATCGGCCAATGGGCGCATGCAGCGGATGGCCATGAGCCACCTGAAGTGGATGGTCGTCCGCGACTTCAGCCTCATCGAATCCGCCACCTGGTGGAAGGACGGCCCCGAGATCGAGACCGGGGAGCTGAAGACCGAGGACATCGACACCGAGATGTTCTTCCTGCCCGCCGCCAACCACACGGAGAAGGCCGGCACGTTCACGCAGACCCAGCGTCTCGTGCAGTGGCGTCACAAGGCTGTCAACCCGCCGGGAGACGCACAGAGCGAGCTCGACTTCTTCTTTGAGCTCGGCCAAGCCGTGCGCGAGAAGCTGAAAGACTCCGACGACTCCCGCGATCGTCCGCTGCTCGACATGACCTGGGACTACCCGGTCGACGAGGAGGGCGAAGTCGACGCCGAAGCGGTCGTCAAGGAGATCAACGGCTACTTCATCGGCGGCGACCGCGACGGCGAGCCCCTGGACAACTTCAACCAGATGACCGACGACGGGACCACCGCCGGCGGCTGCTGGATCTACGCCGGCGTCTACGCGGGAGGCCAGAACATGGCCGCCCGCCGCAAACCGCGGGATGAGCAGGACGAGACCGCCGCCGAATGGGCGTGGGCCTGGCCGGCGAACCGTCGGATCCTGTACAACCGTGCCTCGGCCGCACCCGACGGAACTCCCTGGTCGGAGCGGAAGAAGTTCGTGTGGTGGGACGAGGAAGCCGGGAAGTGGACGGGCAAGGACGTGCCCGACTTCCCGATCGACCGTGCACCCGCCGCCCGATCGGATATCGCCTACGGCGGTCCCGCGAACCTTGACGGCGATGATCCCTTCGTCATGCAGGCCGACGGCAAGGGGTGGCTGTTCGCACCCAGCGGCATGATCGACGGACCGATTCCCACTCACTACGAACCACAGGAATCGACGGTCGCGAACCCGCTGTACTCCCAGCAGAACAGCCCGACTCGGATGGTCATGCGCCGTGAGGACAACCTGTCCGCCCCCGGTGCCGGGGTGCCGGGATCCGAGGTCTTCCCCTATGTGTTCACGACCTACCGACTCACCGAGCACCACACCGCCGGAGGCATGTCCCGGTGGCTGCCGTACCTGTCGGAGCTGCAGCCGGAGATGTTCTGCGAGATCTCACCTGAACTCGCCGCCGAGGTTGGGCTCGAACCCTACGGTTGGGCCACCCTGGTTTCCCCGCGGGCGGCGATCGAGGCCCGCGTCCTCGTGACGAAGCGGATGACCCCGCTGACGATCGGCGGGAAGACCGTCCACCAGATCGGTCTGCCCTATCACTGGGGCGTGGGCGGTCAGGGTGCCGTCGTCGAAGGCGATTCCGCCAACGACCTGCTCGGTGTGACGATGGACCCCAACGTCTACATCCAGAACAGCAAGTACGTGGCCGGAACGATCATGCCCGGTCGCCGTCCCCGCGGACCCGAACTCGTCGACTTTGTCGAGAAGTACCAACGCGAGGCGGGACTCAGCCCCGAATCCGGCAACCAGCAGGTCACCGTTCCCGCCGAGGATGTCGAGGCCTCCCATCACGCCGGACAGGGTCGCAGCGCCGGTGGGCACGCTCACCGAGGCGGCGATTCGGCCGTCGGCGTCACCCCGAGCAGGACCCTGGACGGGGGAGCACAGGGACGCTCCGATCGGGGCGGAACGACCGCCTCGGCGACGGTCGACAGTGCCGATGACCGCAGCGGTAGGATCACCATCGAACCCACCGAGGCGGACGAACCCACCGAATCCGCCGAGACGGCGGTGTCGAACCGCGCCGACGACGGGGACCCCAGCGACGGCGACCCCGACCACGGCAGGCATGCCGACGGCAGTGCGATCGCCGAAACCGAGGTGGCCGAAGCGGAAGCCCGCGCCCGCGCGGCTCGGGATCGGCAGGAGAACGAGGAGGAGGACGACTGATGTCGACACCGACGATCGACGACGGCACGTTGGCGGACGGACACTGGCACGATTCCGCGCACAGCCGCAAGGGATTCTTCACCGACACCTCGATCTGCATCGGCTGCAAGGCCTGCGAAGTCGCGTGCAAGGAGTGGAACCGCAACCCGCAGGACGGCACCTTCGAACTGCTCGGTTCCTCATATGACAACACGGGCAGCCTCGGTGCGAACACGTGGCGGCACGTCGCGTTCATCGAACAGGATTCCGAACGCATCGAGAAGGCGCGGGAATCCGGGCGCAAGCTCGTCAATCTCGGGATGCCCACGATCCGACCGCGCACCGATGAGTCTGCCGCGGCGCAGCCGTTGGACGGGGCCCTGGGTGCGGCGGCCGAGGGCCGGACCTCCGCCGGTCTGCCGACGACGCCTGAGCTCAACGTCGATCTGCTGGCACCGGGTGCCCTGGAGCCGACCGATCTGTCGAACGTCGACACGACACCCCCGGACACCGCGGACTTCCGCTGGCTGATGTCCTCCGACGTATGCAAACACTGCACGCACGCCGGCTGCCTCGACGTGTGCCCGACCGGCGCGCTCTTCCGCACCGAATTCGACACCGTCGTCGTCCAGAACGATGTCTGCAACGGCTGCGGAACCTGCGTGGCCGGCTGCCCCTTCGGCGTCATCGAACGCCGCGACGACGGCACGATCAATACCCCCACTGACCGGGATGATCGCAAGGCTGCGGACATGGATGTGCCGAACGCGGGCACCGCGAACAAGTGCACCCTCTGCTACGACCGCCTCGTCGAGGGTCAGGAACCGGCCTGCGCGCAGACCTGCCCGACTCAGTCGATCAAGTTCGGCGACCGTGAGGACATGGTCGACCAGGCGCACGACCGCGTGGCCGAACTCCACGCGAAGGGACTGACCGAGGCTCGCCTCTACGGGGCGAACCCGAACGACGGGGTCGGCGGCACCGGATCCGTGTTCCTCCTCCTCGACGAACCCGAGGTCTACGGCCTGCCGCCGGACCCGCGGGTCGCGACGAAGGATCTGCCGAAGATGTACGCCAACGCCGGGATCGCGGCGCTGGGCATGGTCGCCGCGGCCGGACTCGCGTTCCTCGGGAGCCGCCGTTCATGAGCACATCAGAATACGATTCCTACCGCCCACCCGAGCCGGAAGGCGGACGCAGAAAACGTCGCCGAGGCGGCCGCGGAGGACCCAGTGGACCTGACGGTTCCGGTGGCCGTCGGGGTGGTCGCGTCAGTAACGGTCGCGGCGGCGGTTGGAAGAACCGCGGTGCCGACGGCAACCGTGAGATGCCCATGGTCGAGGACGTCGAGTTCACGTCCTACTACGGTCGACCGATCGTCAAGGCTCCGCCGTGGGGCGATGAGATCGGGGCGTACCTGTTCCTCGGCGGTCTGGCAGGCGGTTCGTCTCTGTTGGGCTTCGGTGCGCAGCTGACCGATCGGCCCGGCATGCGCATCGCCTCCCGGATGACCGCGATCGCCGCGACCGGCGTCGGCGGTGCCGCTCTCGTGGCCGACCTCGGCCGGCCCGAACGGTTCCTCAACATGATGCGCGTCGTCAAAGTGTCGTCGCCGATGAGCTTGGGCACGTGGATCCTCTCGGGCTTCGGCGTCGGATCGGGTGTGATCTTCGCGATCGAACTCGACCGAATCACGGGTGAGAAGCTGCTGCCCCTGGGCCCGCTGCGCAAGGTGCTCCATGGCATGGAGACTCCTGCCGCAATCGAGTCCGCGTTCTTTGCCACACCGCTGGCTGCCTATACCGCCGTGCTTCTGGGGGCGACGGCCGTTCCGACCTGGAACGCCGCCGGTCGCAACGGTCTGCCGTACGTGTTCGTGTCCTCGGCTTCGATGGCCGCCGGAGGTGTCGCGATGGCATTGGCACCGGTGGCCGAGACCGGACCTGCCCGACTGCTCGCGCTCGCCGGGACCGCCGGAGAGGCTTATGCGATGTCGGCGATGAGGAAGCGCATGCACCCGGCCGAGGTCGATCCGATGGACGACGGCGAACCGGGACACAAGCTCCACCGGGCCGAGAAGCTGCTCATCGTCGGAGCAGTCGGTGCCGCCGCCGTCGAGGTGGGGGCACGTGTGTTCGCGAAGAAGCTGGGTGGCGGCTGGAAGACTCGGGCTGTGTTGCGGGGGCTGTCCGTCGTCTCCGGTGCGGCACTCGCTGCCGCCTCGGCGTACACGCGTTTCGGTGTGTTGGAAGCCGGCATCGAATCGACGAAGGACCCGCGTCACGTGGTCGAACCGCAGCGCGCTCGCCTCGAAGAGCGTCGGGCTCGCGGCATCACCGACGACTCCATCACCACCGGGCGGTAGGCGCGCGGGCGATACATCACCGCTCGAGTCGCTGGGTGCCTCTCATCGTGAGCACCTCTCACCGTTCGTGTTGCTGGGCACCGGCAGCGCCAACACCCACTCACGAGTGGCTCTTCCTACAGTTCCTGCGGCACCCCTCGCCTTTAGTGCCAAAACACCTCGGTGCAACGGGGTGGTGTGCGAGCACCGATGAAGGATGCTCGAAAGCGTCGCGAAATCTCCCTCGGCGAACGCCGATCGACGTCAAAAACAGCCTCACCCGGCACCTTATTCAGCAAAGCATCTTGTAAAATAGTCCTCTTTCGGTAGCGTGAGAGGCCTATGAAGAAGTTGCTCAGCGAGCGCAAGAGTCTGAGAAGTGCTGTGCTCGTAGCATTGCTCTTCCCACTGGTCTACTTCGGCATGCATCTGCTTGGCTGGGGCAACGAGTCATTCAACTGGTGGCAGACACTGCTAGCCGGTCTCTTCACCGGCGCCTTCTTGTGGTTCTTCACGTCCAGCTTCCGGAAGTTCCGCGACGAGGATGTCACTCCGCGCTGATAGTGCCCCTCACCGCACGTTTACGCCCGAGCCGGCGACGATCTCGCCGATGATCGGGTGACCAGGCAGTTCGCCGACGACGAGCAGCCCGCCCGAGGTCTGCGCATCGGCCAGAAGCAGCAGGTCGTCCTCGCTCACGCCGTCATCCGCGGTCAGATGAGGCCGCACCCAATCGAGGTTTCGCCTGGTTCCGCCGGACACATACCCGTCAGCGATCGACTCATCGACACCGCCGAGGCGGGGCACTGCAGCCGCATCGATGACGGCTCCGACTCCTGAGGCACGGGCCATCTTGAACAGGTGCCCGAGCAGACCGAAACCGGTGACATCCGTGGCCGCTCGTACGCCTGCAGCCACGGCCGCCCGTGACGCTTCGGCATTGAGCGCGGTCATCGTGGCGATCGCCTCGTCGAAGGTCTCACCAGTGACTTTGTGCCGATTGTTGAGGATCCCCACGCCGATCGGTTTGGTCAATGTCAGGGGGAGCCCCGCCTCGGCGGAATCATTGCGCATGAGCTCATTCGGATGTGCCACCCCGGTCACGGCCATCCCGTACTTCGGTTCGGGGTCGTCGATCGAATGGCCGCCGGCGACGGGGCAGTTCGCCTGCGCCGCAATGTCGAGCCCGCCGCGCAGGACCTCAGTGAGCAGCTCCATCGGCAACTTCTCCCGCGGCCACCCGACGAGGTTGATCGCCGTGACCGGGGTCCCGCCCATCGCGTAGATGTCCGAGAGCGCATTGGCCGCCGCGATCCGTCCCCAGTCGTAGGCATCATCGACGACAGGGGTGAAGAAATCCGCGGTCGAGAGCACCGCGAGGTCATCGCGGACTCGCACCGCCGAGGCATCATCGCCGTCATCGAGGCCGACGAGGACATCCGGGCCGGGCTGGCCGACCAGGCCGCGCACCGCGTCCTCGAGCTCGCCGGGGGGAATCTTGCAGGCGCATCCTCCACCGTGGGCGAACGAGGTCAGACGGTCCTGAATCGCAGTCATACCCGGAGACTAACACCGCAGGTCAAGAGGCGCGACGGATGCTCCACCGCTGGAGCCGAATACACCGTCCGGTCCGAAGACAAGATCGGCGAAGCGGTCTCCGATCAATCGGTGCGCTTCGGTGACCGGGTGGAGCCCATCGGGCAACGGCAGCCGGGTCTCATCTTCGGCGCCGAACAGGTCGAGTCCACTGAGGAAATGGAGGTTCGGATCATCGCTGCGGGCCTCGACCACCTCGGCGAGGGCCTCCCTGACGCTTTGCAGAGTCAGTCGACCGAGGTCGGTGTCCCCCTTCTTGCCTGTGGCGATGAACCTCATCTCGCCATCGGTGATGCTCTCCGGGTCGACCCCTCCCGGCCCGGGAGTGTCCTCATGGATGAGGCAGTGAGTCGGCGAGACGACGAGCAACGGCGTTTCGGGGTGCCCGTCGCGGATGGTGTCGAGGAATCCGTGCACGGCCGGGACGAAGATGCGCCGCCTCATCCCGTCGAGGTTGACGACGTTGATTCCCAGCTTCACGCTGATGAGATCGGCGGGAGTTTCCTGCATCAGACGCGCCATAAACGGATCGACCATCGCGCTGCCGCCGAATCCGAGGTTGTGCAGATTCACTCCCGCCCTGCGAGCAGCAACGACTGGCCAGATCCCGGTGGGATGAGCCGCATTGGAGCCCTGGCTGATCGAACTTCCGTAATGCAGCCAGACCGGCTCGGTCGCGCGATCGGACTTGGTGAAGGGCCGCACCTCGGCGTCGGTGTGGAGGGCGATCAGGTCGACCTGCTCATTATGCGGCAACCAGATCTGGACCTTCTTCTCACCATTCGGCAAGTCGTCGGCCACGACGATGTCGGCTTCACCGCTGACAAGCGTGCGTGAGCCGGTGGCCATGTCGAGTTCGATGGCGTCACCGCCGTCCAACACCATCGAGGACTGGAATGTGCCGTCGACGACGACATCGACGGCACCACGAGCCCGTTCCATGCCTCGGTAGGCGACGCGGGTGGAATGGAGCTCCAGACCGATTCGGGTGGACTCGGTGAGGAATTCGAGGCGGACGCCTGAGGGATGAGACTCCATGAGGGTGAGCTGCGCGTCGGCGTCGCGAGTCCGTACATGCGGTGGTAGTCGGTGGGGTCTCAACCCGCGATCTGTGGGTTCGGAATAGGGGGTTCCGCGGACGAAATCCTCGGTGATCGGCATCGTGAACATCGACTCCAGAGTAGTACGATCCGTTTCCGGCGCGATAGTGATGGCTGCGAAGTCGCACATCATCGGGTGATCCCGGAGTGGGAATGTCACCGTTCGTCGCGCGATAGGATTCCTTATGGAGGCGTCCGTGTCCTGGTGGGCGCCCTGGTCTTCAAAACCAGTGAGACCGAGTATCTCGGTCTGGCGGGTTCGATTCCCGTCCGCCTCCGCCAACCGTTTCGCGGTTCCGCCGACCAAGCGGCGCCGCCGTGACCCCGCACAGAGGAGGAGGTCAGATGGTCGAGTCCGACCCGCGTCGATCCATTCCGCGCACGGATGATCTCCTTGCCCTTCCCGAGGTCATCGCAGCAGGTGAGCGCCTCAATCAAGCGACCATCAAGGCCATCATCTCCGAGGTGCAGAACGCCGCCCGGGCCGGTGAGATCCCCGTCGCCGAGGTGGCCCCCGCCATCACCTCCAAGCTCGGTTCCCGTTCGGCCTCCTCCCTGACCCCGGTGCTCAACGCCACCGGCATCCTCGTCCACACGAACCTCGGCCGGGCACCGCTCTCACCTGCGGCAACCCAGGCGATTACCGAGGCGGCCGGATATGTCGACGTCGAAATGGACCTCGGCAACGGCAAACGCAGCAAGCGGGGCACCGGAGCGAAGGCCTCCCTGCTGCAGGCCAGCCCGGCCGCCGAGGATGCTCTCGTGGTCAACAACGGTGCGGCCGCCCTGCTGCTGGCCGTCACTGCGATTGGCGGTCGCGGGGCAGGTTCCGTCGAGATCATCATCAGCCGCGGCGAACTCATCGAAATCGGTGCCGGGTTCCGCCTCACCGACCTTATGACGACGACCGGCGCCAGTCTGCGCGAGGTCGGCACGACGAACCGCACCCACGTGGCCGACTATGCCGAGGCCATCAGCGACGACACGTCCTGCCTGCTCAAGGTGCACACGAGCAACTTCCGCGTCGAAGGATTCACCTCATCCGTAGAGGTGGCCGACCTGCGCGGACTCGCCGACGAGCACAACCTGCCGCTCATCGTCGACCTCGGCTCCGGACTCTTCACCCCCGACCCGGCATTGCCCGACGAACCCGACATCGACACCGCCCTGCGCGCCGGCGCCGACCTCGTCATCGTCTCCGGCGACAAGCTCTTGGGCGGACCGCAGGCCGGCCTCATCCTCGGCCGCACCGAAGCAGTGCAGACACTGGCCAAACACCCTCTGGCCAGAGCGCTGCGCACGGACAAACTGACCCTCGCCGCCCTCGAAGCCACGATCACGCACACGGCGAACCCGATCCACGACGCCCTCCACATCGACGCAGATCACCTGCGGAAACGCACTGAAACCCTCGCCGCGACGGTCGGTGCCACGATCGTCGACCACGACGGACGAGTCGGCGGCGGGGGAGCCCCCGGAGTGCCCCTGTCCGGCTGGGCGGTCGAACTGCCCGAAGCCTTCACCGAGCCGCTGCGCCGCGGCGATCCTGCGATCGTCGCCCGAGTCCACCAGGGACGATGCCTCATCGACCTGCGCTGCGTACCCGAAAGCGAAGACAACCGCATCGCTGCCGCCATCAAGCGAGTCCGTGCTGACAATGCGTGACACTTTCGTCATCGCCACCGCCGGACACGTCGACCACGGGAAGTCGACCCTGGTGAACGCCCTGACCGGGATGGAACCCGACCGATGGGCCGAAGAGAAGAAGCGCGGACTGACCATCGACCTCGGTTTCGCCTGGACCACCCTGCCCTCGGGCCGCGAGATCGCCTTCGTCGACGTGCCCGGGCACGAGAAGTTTCTCGCGAACATGCTCGCCGGGCTCGGCCCCGCCCCCATCGCCTGCTTCGTCATCGCCGCAGACAAGGGCTGGCAAGCCCAATCGACTGACCATCGCGACGCGATCAATGCGCTCGGCATCACCCACGGCCTCGTCGTCATCACCCGGGCCGACCTCGCCCCTGACTCCGTCGAGACCACAAAGGCCCAGGTCAGAGCGCAGCTGCGTGGAACACCACTCGAAGCAGCGCCGATCGTCACTGTCTCGGCCACGACCGGGGAGGGCCTGCCCGAACTCATCAGCGTCCTCGACGAGGTCACGGCTACGGCCGAGCCTCCGACCACCTCGGGGAGGGTGCGTTTGTGGGTCGACCGGGCCTTCACTATCAGGGGAGCCGGCACCGTCGTCACCGGGACCCTCACGGCAGGCACCCTCACCACGGGCAACAGTGTCGAGCTGCGCGGAGAGACCATCGACCGGACCGTGGGCGTACGGGGTCTGCAGTCCCGTAATTCCACCACTACCGAGGTGGTCCCGCAGGCCCGCGTGGCCGTCAACCTCCGCGACGTCCCCGCCGACGACCTCCACCGCGGCGACGCACTGCTCACGAGCGGGGCCTGGCCGATCGTCGACACGATCGACGTGCGCCGCACCATGGGCGAGGCTCTCGACTCCGGCATCCACGAACTCATGGCCCATATCGGCACCGCCGCCGTACCCGCACGATTGCGAGCCTTCGATGCCGACCACGCCCGGCTCACCCTCGACCGACCGCTTCCGCTGCAGGTCAGCGACCGGATTGTGCTCCGTGCCCCGGGCAGCCGCAACGTCTTCGCAGGCCTCCTCGTGCTCGACGTCGACCCGCCCGAACTGTCTCGGAGAGGTGACGGCGCCCGCCGCGCTCGGGAGCTCGCCGACCGTCCTGTGAAAGGCGATATCCTCGCCGAGGTGGCCCGCCGCGGAGCCGTCGAACGCACCGTCCTCACCCGGTTCGGTCTGCAGGTGCCCGATGACGAGGGCCTGCCCGCCGACATCGAGGATGTGGGTGAGTGGCTCGTCCACTCGCCGACGCTGACCTCCTGGGTCGAGGCGTCGAAATCCCTGGTCAACCGTGAACTCGCCGCCACGTCGATGGCCGCAGGAGTGCCCGTCAAAGCCGTCGCCGAGGCACTTCAGCGAACTCCCGACTCTAGTCGCAGGCGCGGCAGCGAAACGAAAAGTGACACCTCGGCGAAGGCGAAAATCCAGCCGGCTCTGCCTCTGCCTGAAGGCTCCGGCGGCGCGATTCGCGCACTGCTCGACCAGGTCATCTCTCGCGCAGGGCTCGAGGCCGTTGACGGAATGGTTCGCCCGCCCGGGCATACCGCGGGACTCGGTGCCGCCGAAGCCGGTATCGCTGAGATCGAGCGCCGACTCGCAGCCGACCCGTTCGCCGCTCCGGAAGCCGATGATCTGCGAGAACTCGGCCTCGGAGCGCGGGAGCTCGCGGTCGCTGAGAAGGCGGGACGGATCCTGCGCCTCGGCGACGGAATCATCGTGGCTCCGCGCACCCCCGCGCAGGCGATGCGGATCCTCGCCGGTCTCGCCCAGCCCTTCACCACAAGCCAGGCGAGGCAGGCGCTGGGGACGACCCGACGCGTCGTCATCCCCCTGCTCGAACACCTCGACGGCCGGGGCTGGACGCGCCGACTCGACACCACACACCGCGAAGTCGTGCGCTGAGGACCCTCGTGGCACTATCGGACGGGCGGCCATGACGACGAACCGATCGCCGGGTCGGTGGGCGGCCGCCTCGGCGAAACTCCGTGACCTGTATTACGATCAAGTCGGAATGATCGTTCGCGCCGATTCGGGCGCTTCCGTCGATGGTATGGGTGATAACTGACTGCGGTGATGGGGCCGCAGCGACGCCATTTATCGCCTCATGATCCCCATATCCGGGCGCGCTGCCCTGGTCGTAGCACTGACCGCCCACCAGAAATTCTCACCATTGACCGTCTCCGGTCGCGCAGATGCGATTCCGACCCGAGACTGCGAAGGAGCAACCATGTCGAACTATCGTGTTCAGAATCCCGCCACCGGCGAGGTCGTCGAGACCTTCCCCGAGGCAACGAATGCCGAGATCGAGTCCACCGTGACTGCCGCCCACTCCACGTACCTGACGTGGAAGGAGACCGACATTCAGGAACGGGCGTCGGTTGTGCGCAGGGCTGCGGAGATCTTCCATGAACGCAAGGACGAACTCGCCAGGACGATCTCGGTGGAGATGGGCAAGTCGTATGCCGAGTCCGTCGATGAGGTCGAGTTCGCCGCCGACATCATCGACTACTACGGCGTCCACGGACCCAGTCTGGCCACGGATTATCAGATCCCGTCGACCATCCCCGGCACTGCCCGGATCGAAGCGCTGCCGATCGGTGCCCTGTTGGGTGTGATGCCGTGGAACTTCCCCTATTATCAGGTCGCTCGGTTCGCTGCCCCGAATCTTGTGCTGGGCAACACGATCATGCTCAAACACGCTGACATCTGTGGGCGGTCGGCGCGGCTGATCGAGGAGATCTTCCGCGCCGCCGGCGTACCCGAGGGTGGGTACTCACACCTTTTCGCCAACCATGATCAGATCGCGTCGATGATTGCCGACCCCCGGGTTCAGGGAGTCTCCCTGACCGGGTCGGAGCGGGCCGGAGCGATCATCGGCGCTCAGGCGGGGCAGAACCTGAAGAAAGCCGTGTTGGAGCTCGGTGGGATCGACCCGATGGTCGTCCTCGACGCCTCGGATGTTGCCGCTGTGGCTCGTGAAGCGTGGGAGTTCCGGACGTATAATGCCGGACAGGTGTGCAATTCGAATAAGCGGCTGATCGTCATGGACGACATCTATGACGAGTTCGTTGCTGAGCTCGTGAAGTTGGGCACCGGGTTGAAACCAGGAGATCCGATGAGCCTGGGTGAGGGCGAGTATGTGCCGTTGTCGAGCCGTTCTGCCGCCGAGACCGTTGACGCACAGGTGACCAAGGCCGTGGCTGAGGGTGCCCGGGTGCTCGTCGGTGGTGAGCTGGGTGAGGGTCCGGCTGCTTATTATGCGCCGACCGTGCTCGTCGATGTGCCCAGGGACTCGCAGTCGTATGGCGAAGAGATCTTCGGGCCTGTGGCCACCGTGTACAGGGTCTCCAGCGATGAGGAGGCCCTCGAGCTTGCGAATGATTGTGCCCTTGGTTTGGGTGGGTCGGTGTTCTCGACAGATGAGGCGCGTGCTGATCGTGTGGCTGCTCGTCTTGAGGTGGGGATGACGCATGTGAACACGATTGCGGCGGAGGCTGCTGAGTTGCCGTTCGGTGGGGTGAAGCGGTCTGGTTTCGGTCGTGAGATGGGTCCGATCGGGATGGGCGAGTTCGTGAACAAGCGCCTCCACTTTATCGCGAAGTAGAGTTCGCGCTGCCGGACTCAGCCGAGTGATGCGGTGATCATGTCCTCCATCGCCGAGGCGGTCAGCCCCCGCCACTGCCGTCGTGACGGTGCGGACGGAATCCGCGCGCCGCGCACTTTGGCCAGGGCCACCTCGGTGATGGGGGCGTGCTGAGGAAATGCGGTCAGCGCGCGGCGTCCTGCTTCCTCCTTGCCGATGATCTCACCGGTTGCAAGCGTATGATGCATCCGCGCGGGACCGAGTACACACCACGCGACGGTGCCGGCTGAAAGTCCCCGCGGGGACGTCACGAGTCGACGAAGCAGCGTTCCCGGGGTGCGCGACGGACGGCCGCGCAGCTGTGCGGCCAACGGAGTCCAGTACTCGCGCAGATTCCTACTGATCCACGGGCGAAGCGCCTCCGGCTGCGCATCGACATCCCACTCGGCGATCGGTCGTCCCCGAACCGTGATCCCGCCGTCGACGAGCTCCTTCCAGACCACCGGATTGACGTCGAACGCGCCGTTCGCATCGAATATCTCACCGGTATGGGAGGCGATCGGCCGAATCTCGGTGACGGGGCGACCGACCTCGGATTCGGCGATGAAGACCGTATTGCAACAGGCGCTCACACCTCGCCCGCGCGCCGCCCCGACCACTAAGCGGGGCACCTGCGAGAGGTGAAGCAGGCGCAGTCTCCGGATGAGATCCGGCCGTGTCCGGCACTCATCGGCGATGAACGCGACGAGGTCGATGTCGCTGCGGCCCGGTCGATAGGCACCGAGCGCGATCGAGCCGGTGACAGCGCAGGCGATGATGCCGCCGGGCAGGATCCGATCGGCAAACCGGAGGTAGGACCTGATTGCGGTTGCGGCATCTGGTGGCAGCTGCGTGGACATGCAAACAGCGTAGACCTCACCCACATCCGAGCACGGTTTCGTCGCCGCGTCCCACGCAGGGGCGCGGCGACGACGCAAGCTACGTGGAGGGTGGGCCGGAGGGACGAGATCGCCGAGGTTGTAAGACCGGATCGACCGGATCGAGGCGGAGGTCACGTCCGGCTCCTGACATTTCCCTGGCCCACGCCTGCGAACAGCCCGACGAGCCGATCGAGACCCCGGTCACGGGCATGTGAGAGCACCGCTGGTGACCGCAGGACGTTCAGCGAACTCTGACCGCATGCACACGGACCCATGACGATTCGTTGTGGCGAGAATAAGTCACCTCGAAGTCTCTCTTCATTGAACAGGGCCGATCGGTCCGTCAGTGTTGTGTGGGGCGATTCCACGGCACCTTCTGCACTGGTGTTCCTGTGCCGATCACAGGCCAAACGCCGCAGAACACAACACAGATGCCGAGCACCAGGAATCGCCGACCGGGTCGATGACCCGATCAAGAGAAAGTGAGAACAGATGAAACGTGCGCGCACTCTTGCGGTGACTGCACTGTCCGCCGCCGTCCTCGCCGGGGGAGTCACCCTCGCATCGGCGACCTCGGCTTCGGCCGGCCCGATCTCCGGAGACGTTGAACAGTCCGGCGAATCCCAGGATGCCGGCTCGACCGGCGGAATCGACGACCCGGATGAGCTGAGCGAAGAGCAGATCGACAATGCGCGCACGATCATCGGTGTCGGCAAGGGTGCGGATCTGTCCGAGCAGGCGCAGAAGATCGCAGTGATGACCGCACTGCAGGAGTCGAGCCTCAACGACCTCGACGGCGGTGACCGTGACTCCGCCGGCGCGTTCCAGCAGCGACCGTCCGCTGGCTGGGGTTCGACCGACGAAGTCACCGACACCGAGTACGCATCGAAGGCCTTCTACGGAGTCGACTCCGGAACCGACAACCCCGGGCTGACCCAGATCGACAACTGGGAGAGCATCGACCCCGGTGACGCCGCCCAGGAAGTGCAGCACTCAGCCTTCCCTGACGCCTACGACAAGTGGGAGCCGCTGGCAGAGAAGCTCGTCGACGAGAACCAGGACGTCGACTCCATCGACTGACGCACACTCAATGGGGCATTTGGCCCCACGCGGATTGGTTCACCGACTGGTTCAAAGTGCAGGTGCCCGGCATTTGTGCTGGGCACCTGCACTTTGAACCAGTCGGTGAGTGAGTCTCCCGGCCGCCCCTCAGGCCAGGGCGCCAGCGGCGAGCCGGCGAACCACCTCGGTGAGGTGATGGAGACCCGAGAGGAGATCCTCGTCCTTCGTGAACTCGGCCAGGCTGTGCGAGACCCCGTCGACGCTGGGAATGAAGAGCATGACGGTGGGCACCTCGTCCTTCATGTTCGTCGAATCGTGCCCGGCCACGGTCATCACCTTCGCCGAGGTGAGTCCCAAGTCCTCGGCCACAGTGCGTGCCAGCTCGACCCCGTCCTCGGAGTACGGGTTCTGATCCCAGCTGTGCTCGGCGACGATCTCGATCTCTACGCGATCATCGGCGCTGACCTGGGCGATCGTGGCCATGAGCTTCTCATGGGCGGCGGCGATCACCTCGGCGCTGGGAGAGCGCAGATCGAGCAGCAGGCTGACCTCGCTGGCGACGACGACCGGGGAATTCGGGTAGACGGTGAGCTGACCGCACGCAGTGTGCAGAGCACCGGGCTCGAAGTCGTCGACGAGCTCTCGTGCGGCCACGACCAGACGTGCCGCACCGAGCAGAGCATCCTGACGATCGGCCATGAGCGTCGACCCGCTGTGCGCCTGTGCGCCTGTGACCTTGAACTCGTACTTGTGGGCAGCCCACGTGGCATTGACCAGCCCGATCGTCACCCCGTCCTCTTCCATGCTGCGGCCCTGCTGGACGTGGATCTCCGCATAGGAGGCGATCATCGGGGGCGTGTAGTCTCCGCGTTCTCCCAAGTCATCGAGCGCCTCGGCGACGGTGACTCCAGCAGCATCACGCGTGGTCAGAGCAGCTTCCAGCTCGGCCTTGCCGGTGAAGACATTCGATCCCATCATCGAGGGCTTGAACCGGGAGCCCTCTTCGTTGAACCAGTTGACCACGGCGAGGTTGAACTTCGCCTGCGACGGGTCTGCCCGCAGCTCATCGGCGATCGCGAAACACGCATGCGCCGATGCCATCACCCCGTACGCGCCGTCGAAACGGCCAGCTGTCGGCTGCGAATCCATATGCGAACCCGTGAGGACATACGGGGCACCGGGCACGAGCTCGAGGAGCCCGAACTGATTGCCGATCGCATCCCGGTGGACGCTGAAACCGTGCTTGATGAGCAGGTCTTCGAACCATTTGCGTTGCTGACCATCGGCGGCGCTTGCGGCCTGCCGGTCCACCCCGTTCGTGCCCTCGACGGCACCGAAACGCGAATGCACGGCCCAATCGGCGAGGAACTCGGCCTCGCGATCGGCGCTGATCAGAGAAGGTGAAACGGTCAAAGCGGGTCCTTTCGAGACGGTGTCGCGGGCGGGTGGTCCACGACTGAGAGGGGGAGGGGTGCGGCGCCGGCGGTGCCGGTGTCAGGTGGGAGGAGCCCACAGCGGTGGGCACGCGGGATGGATCAGGAGGTTTCGTTGGCGTCGGGTGGCATCGTCGCCGGATCGATGAGCACATGGATGAGCGCGGGTCCGCCGTGGGCAAGTGCTCTGTCGAGGGCCGGCCCGAAGTCCTCGGTCGTTTCGACACGTTCCCCGTGCCCGGTCAGCCCGGATGCGGAGGTCCCGTCGCCGTTCATGGACGCTCTGCTCGCCGAGGCGGCCCCGGAGCTGCTGAGATCGAATGCCGACATCCACGCCGCGAAGTTCGGGTTGACCATGCGCGTGCCCGAGGGGCGTCCCGGATAGTGATTCTCCTGGTGAGACACGATCGTGCCGTACACGCCGTTGTCGACGACGATGATGAGCGGTGATCCGCCGTGGGCGAAGGCCGTGGCGATCTCCTGGCCGTTCATGAGGAAGTCCCCATCGCCGCAGACCGCGACCGCACGCCGCTCCGGGTACGCCAGGGAAGCCGCCACCGCGGCGGGAACGGCGAGACCCATCGCCCCGTTGCGGGCTCCGACGAGGCTGGCCGGGCGCTCATGCCGGATGAACCGGTGCCCCCAGATCGTCGCATTGCCGGCTCCATAGGTGAGGATCGCATCCCCGCCGAGGCGGTCATCGAGAATCCCGAACGCCACCCCGAGATCGACCCCGGCACGGTCCGCGTTCTCCGGTGCCGCCTCGGCGTCGGGGCGATGAGCGGCGAACCGGAACTGCACGTCCGTGCGCCCCTGCATCCACTCGTCCGTTCGGGTTCCGCGCAGCTGGCTCGCATCCCGAGCCGCGCCGGCTTCGGTCCTGGTCAAGGCTCGAGTGAAGGAGTCCGGGGAGGCGATGATGTGCGCATCGATGCGCCCTGCGTGCTGGGTGGCCTCCATATCGAGGGAGACGAGAACGGTTTCGGCGTCGAAGCCGATCGTGTACCCGTCGCTGGCAACGTCGGAGCGGGTGCAGCCGACGAAGACGACGAGGTCCGCCTCGGCGAAACCGGCCGCCACGGCATCGGCGCGACCGTAGCCGAGCCATCCCGCCCACGCCGGCGAGGAATGCGGAATCGCATCGTAGGCGCGCCAATCGCAGAAGATCGGCACCCCTGCCGAGGCGGCCAGACCGGCCAGCTCGGCTCCGCAGCCGTTGTGCCACCCATCCCCGCCGAGGACGAATGCGGGACGCTCGGCCGCCGCGATCCGCGAAGCCAAGCCATCGATGACGGCGGGGGCAGGGGTCGGTGGGGCCACCTCGGCGAGGGTCGGGGTGGGAGCCTCGGTGAGCCGGACGAGGACATCCTCGGGCAGGCCGACGACGACGGGGCCGGGGCGACCGGATGCGGCGATGCGCAGCGCATCGGCGGTGATCTCACCGGCACGGTCCTCGTCATCGATGGTGAGCACGCGCTTCGCCGTCGACGAGAACCACTCGGGAAGGCTGAACTCCTGGAAGGATTCGCGGGAGCGATCGTTGAGCGGGACGAGGCCGACGAAGAGGACGAGTGCGGTCGCGTCCTGCCAGGCGGTGTGGACGGAGATCATCGCATTCGCCGCTCCCGGACCGCGGGTGACCATGGCGATTCCGGGACGGCCGGTCAGCCGGGATTCGGCCAGCGCCATCAACCCGGCACCGCCCTCCTGCCTGCACACGACGGTCTCGATGTTCGCGTCGTACAGTCCGTCGAGGACGTCGAGGTAGGACTCACCGGGGACCGCGTAGACGCGCTCGATGCCCGCGCTCTCCAGGGTGTCGACGATGAGGTGGCCGGCGGAACGCGACATGGTGGGGGTGTCCTTTCGACGATCGAACGGTGTGAGGTCCGGGGCGCCCAGCCCGGTGTCGCGCTGGGTTCTCAGCGCTGTGCGGTTCTCAGTGTTTGAAGCCGGGCAGGTCGACGCTCAAGCGGGGAGCGACAAAGCCGGCGAACGCCGTGAACAGGGAGAGGAAGACGAGCATCGCGGCCGCCGGCCACCAGTGGTCTCCGGCGGAGGCGACGAAGCTCGTGGCCAACAGCGGAATGAACCCAGAAAGCATGCCTGCGGCGTTCTGCGCCATGCCCACACCCGTGTAGCGGGTGGTGGCGGGGAACAGTCCTGTGAGCACGGTGCCCGATGCCGCGTAGGGCAGGGACAGAGTGGACACGGCCAAGGTCATGGCGATGACGACGAGGACCGGGTTGCCGGACTCGAACATGAAGAACGCGGGAACCGCGACGACCGCCGAGGCGATTCCACCCCAGAGGATGACCTTCGAGGCTCCGAACTTCGTGCCCAGGGCACCGCCCCAGATCAGGGCGAGGATCTCGACGGCGGCGGCGACCATGCTGCCGAGCAGGAGGAGCGAATCGTCGTAGCCGAGGACGTTGACGCCGTACCAGACGCAGAATGCAGTGACGAGGTAGAAGCCGCCGACACCGAGCAGGGCGGCTGCCATGCCGATGATGATCTGCTTCCACGAGTCACGGAAGGTCGTGCGGATGGGACTTTTCTCGACCTCGCCGGACTCTTCGAGCTGACGGAAGACCGGGGACTCCTCGAGGCGGGAGCGGAGGTAGACGGCGACGACGAGCAGCGGCAGGGCCACGAGGAAGGGGATCCTCCAGCCGAACGAGTCGAAGCTGTCCTGTGAGAACACCAGGGTCATGATGAAGAAACCGCCGGAGGACAGGATCGTGCCGATCGGGGAGCCGATCTGCGGGATCGCCGCATAACGGGCACGCAGGTGGAGCGGGGCGTTCTCGACGACGAGCGTCATCGCGCCCGACCATTCCCCGCCGACGAAGAGACCCTGGAGGATGCGCAGGAGCACGAGCAGGGCGGGGGCGGCGAAGCCGATCGCGGCGTAGGTCGGCAGGAGGCCGATGAGTCCGGTGACGACGCCGATGCCGATGATCGTGATGAGCAGGACCTTGCGGCGCCCGATCTTGTCGCCCATGCGGCCGAAGATCAGACCGCCGATGGGACGAGCGGCCAGCCCGACACCGAAGGTGGCGAAGGAGGCCATGGCGGCGGCCGTGGCGTTCTCGCTGGTGAAGTACTGGACGTTGAAGACCAGGGCTGCCGCTGCCGAGAAGAGGAAGAAGTCGTACCACTCGAGGGCGGTGCCGATCAGGGCGCCGGCGGCGACCTTGTTCGCGTCCTTGATGCTCAGTTCCGTTGTGGCAGTGAGCTCGGTGGACGCCGTGGTGTTCTGCTCGCTCATGGATTATCTCCGTCGAGTCCGGGGACCTGGGCCTGGTCGGCCGAGTCCGGGTGCGGGTGGTGCAGCGGTCGATCATTGCGATCGACCGGCAGGTCTCGACCTTACAGAGTGCCACATGTCCTGATCCAGGCACATTTGTCGCCGAAAAGCGTGCAGTGCTTGTGCAGATGCACATATTCTGGACGCTGTGATGGATGAACAGGATGGAATTGCGGGCACACGACAGCTTCGAGACCGTCCGGAGCCCGGAGACGAACGCCGCTGGCTCGAGCTCCTCGACGCTCTCGATCTCGATGAGCTGACCGATCGGTTTATGACCCGCGTCGTCACGGTCTCCGGCTACGATCCCGCACCGATTCCGGTCTCGGAGCTGCGGCGGACCGGTCGGCGCTCCTTCTCCACCCTCATCGAGGGACTGCGATCCGGTGGGTTCGACGGGCCAGTGGCGGTTTCGACCGAGGTCGGGGTCTCCCGGGCGCGGGCAGGAATCCCGCTCGAGGCGCTCATGACCGCGATCCGCCACGATTTCAACGTGCTCTGGGAAGTGCTCACCCGAGTGGCGAATCAGAAGGATGCGGAACTCGTCATCAGGCACACCGGCATCGTCTTATCCACCGTCGACGAATACGTCTCGCAGGTCCAACAGGCCTATACCGCCGAGCGCACTCGGATGCGCGCGGAAGAGGATTCGGTGCATGCGGGCCTCATCGCGAGTCTCTTCGATGATCCCGATCCCACCGCGGAGCGCCTGTCGAGGATCGCGACCGGGCTCGGTCTCGATGTCGACTCACCGCTGCTCGTCGTCGCCACCACCGGGGACGATGTCCGGGCCCTGCGGGTGATCATCTCCGATCATGTCCGCGCGGGCGGGACCATGTTCACGCACCACCTCGGCGAGGTGCTCATTGCGTTCACGCAGGTTCCAGGAGGTGCGGGCCCTGCTTCCACTCCGGTCGGGGGCGGAGCCGGCCACACCTCGGCGGCGCTCGCCGGCAAGATCGCCGAGGCCAGGGTGGGATATGTCCGCGCCGACGGGATCGGCACCCTGCGGCGGTCGGCGTTGACCGCGCGTGACCTCGCCGATGTCATCGCCGCTGATGAGACAACTGCGATGACGTGGCGCAGCGGGTGGGCAAGGTTGGCCGCACGGTCGCTCAATGCGGCCGGCAACCCGATCCTCGCCGATGTCGATTCGGCATTGTTCGCCTGCGGTCCGGTCGAGCGGGAGCGCCTCGTCGAGGCGGTGCAGGTCTACCTCGCTTCGGGGAGCATCGGTGCGTCTGCCGCGCAGCTGTTCTGCCACCGGAACACTGTGGCGAATCGTCTGCGCCGTTTCGCCGACCTCACGGGAGTCGATCCGATGATCCCCGCTGAGGCGGCCCGCCTCGTTGTCGGTTGGGCGTGAATGTGGGGGTGCGGCGGCGCCTCGACGCGTCGATCAAAGCGGCGCGCAGATGTCTACCCGTGCACGGCGTGACATCCGCGTTGCGGCTTGAACGAGGGGTCCGGGCCGCGCATCAGGACTGCGGCAGGCCGGTGAAGCTCTGCCCGTGCGGTCCGGTCAGAGCGACAGCTCGGCCGTCGACGCTGAGCACGAATCGCCCATCGGGCTCGATCCCGAGTGTCTCGAGCTGAGCGCGAGTGTCAGGCAGAACGCCGGCGCCCTCATTGCTGATCCACACGACGTCGTCGCGCGATTGCATGAGCGAAGCGAAGCGGGCACGCGCCTCGGCGTCGACATAGGCCAGCACCGCACTGTGGAAGACGATCGGTTGGGTCCCGGCTGGCACCTTGGCAAGCAGGGATTCGACGGTGTCGAGCAGGTCGCCGCGGACGAGATGCGGGGGATCGGCGGCCGCGATCGAGGCAGCGGCGAGGAGGCGCTCCCGCCTCGCCTCATGTTCGGGCCAGATCAGCGACGTCAGCCATTCCCGCTGGTCACCATCGGTGATATCAAGGGGATTGAGATCGATTCCGGCGCGCCACGCGACCTCGGGGAGGCGGTTCGGCACGGCAGTGTTCGTCAGTTCGCATTCGAGCACGACCGGGCTCGGAGCGTCCGCAGGGTCGAGCGTCGTCGACTTCGCGGATGAACCGGACGACCAGGCCGCCTCGGTGACGGTGAACCGGTAACTGTACCGGTCGGGATAGAGGCAGAGTCCCGCTGAGGCGCCTACCTCGATGAGCGCAAGCGGTCCTGGAACCCGTGCGAGTGCTGGAAGGAGCGTCGCGCAACGACCCGCCTCATTCGTCTGGGTCGACCGGGCGAGCATGAGCTCGCGTACCTTCGCCCAGTCGTCGAGCAGCCATGTACGCGGGTCAGCATAGGAGCCTTCGCCAGCGCCGAGGTGGCGGGCCGCGGCGAAGAGAAGGTTGGCTTGGCGCTTCGGTCGGGGAAGCTCGAGCAACAGGGCGATGACCTCGTCATCGGCGGCCACGCCTTCAGCCCAAGCGGTATAGATCGGGGAGGTTCCAGACGCCTCGAGGCGGGCGAACTTGCCGTAGTAGTCGCGCAGAGTCTCGGCTTCGAGCTCGGTCATCGGCTGCATGTCGCCCCCTCGCAGTGGTATCCGCGCCTCAGTGACTTCATCGTACCGACCAGTTGCCCGACGGCGAGCGGGCAACCGAAACGTCGTTCAAGGCGGAACGCGGAGGTCGAGTCGAGCACGGTTCGACATCCGAGCGCCGGCAGAATCGAGCCGATTGAAGTCCCCGTCCCGGTATTCGGTACTTTTGCTGCGAACGCTAGGTCAGCCGCCCGCGCTGTCGTAATGTGTTGCCATCACGCGCCGACGACCATGTTCACGGCGCATCCCCGAGCCACCACCGTGGCCCGACCTGATCGAAGGAGATCGCATGTCATCCGAGGTGAGCCCGCCGACCAGCGGACAGACCCCCGCCTATTCGGCACTGGAGAAGAGGACCCTGCGCAAGGTCCTCATCCGTCTCATCCCGTTCGTCATCGCGATGTACTTCATCAACTACCTCGACCGGACGAACATCGGCATCGCCGGACCGGGCGGCATGAACGAAGACCTCGCGATGAATGCGACCCAGTTCGGGTTCGCTGCAGGCATCTTCTTCTTCGGCTACCTCATCCTCGAAGTGCCCTCGAACCTTGCTCTGCACAAGTTCGGCGCCCGCATCTGGCTCGCCCGGATCCTCATCAGCTGGGGCATCGTCGCCGCGGCCATGGCATTTGTGCCCAACCACGGCTGGCTCTACGTGCTGCGGTTCCTCCTCGGCGTCGCCGAGGCGGGATTCTTCCCCGGAATCATCCTCTACCTCACGTACTGGTTCCCGACCTCGATGCGCGCGCGGGCCACGGCTCTGTTCATGCTCGCCATCCCGCTCTCCAGCGTCGTCGGTTCGCCCCTGTCGTCGTGGCTGATCTCCAGCGGCAACTCGATCTTCGAGAACTTCGCCGGCTGGCGCTTCATGTTCATCATCGAAGGCGTGCCCGCCGTCCTCCTGGGCATTATGTGCATCTTCTATCTCACCGACCGCCCGCGGGACGCGAAGTGGCTGAGCGCCGAAGAGCGCAACTGGCTGCAGTCGACGATGGACGCAGAGGAGAAGAGCAAGGAAGAGACCTTCCACTACCCGGTCCGCCGGTCGCTGCTGCAGCCCCGCGTTTGGGCCCTGTCCTTCGTCTACTTCGGCATGGTCTACGGCCTCTACGCCATGAGCTTCTTCCTCCCGACGATCATCGCGGGCTTCCAGGAGTCCTTCGGCGTCGAGTACTCGATCGTCGAGATCGGCCTCATCACGGCCATCCCCTACGTCTTCGGCGCCCTGGCCATGTACTTCTGGTCCCGGCACGGCGACCGCACGGGTGAGCGTGTGTGGCACGTGGCCATCCCGCTGTTCGTCGGCGGTGTGGCGATCCCCATCGCCCTCTACCTGTCCTCGCCGTTCACCACGATGATCGCCGTGACGATCACCTGCATGGCGATCTGCGCCGCCCTGCCGACCTTCTGGCCGCTCCCGCAGACCTTCCTCGCCGGTGCCGGTGCCGCCGCGGGACTCGCGCTCATCAACTCGCTCGGCAACTCCGCGGGTTTCTTCGCCCCCTACATCACCGGCTGGCTGGCCGACCTCACCGGAACCCAGAATGCCGGCATGTGGGTCGTCGGTGCGGCCATGGTCGCCGCCGGCATCGTCACCCTCATCCTCCGGGCCGCACCCGCCCCCGATAACCTGGACGTGAAGCTGAAGTGACGGCCCTCGCGGTCACTTCACCTCGCCGAGGCGGTCCAACGCCGCCTTCGCCCCACAGATCCGAGGAGCAGAATTGACGACCCCGACGTCCACCGCACCCGACTTCCCCAGCCTCGACCCGGCGGCACTCGATGATCTTGCCGCACGACTGAGCCCGGGTGCCCTCACAACCGACCCGGATGTCATCGACGCCCACTCCAGCGACGAAGCCCTGTTCTGCCCTCGCGAGGGGGCGATCGCCCTGGTCAGGGCCGCCTCGGCGGAAGACGTCCAAGAGGTCATGGCCTTCGCCAGCGCACATCGGGTGCCGGTCGTCCCGCAGGGGGCGCGGTCGGGGATCTCGGGAGGCGCGAACGCCTCACCGGGAGCGATCCTGCTCAACGTGTCGAAGATGAAGGACGTCGTGGCCGTCAACGAGGCAGAACGTCTCGTCACCGTCCAACCGGGCATCATCAACCAGGACCTCAAGGACCACCTCGCCCCGTTCGGACTGTCCTACCCGCCGGATCCCGGATCGGTGGCACTGTCATCGATCGGTGGGAACATCGCAACGAACGCCGGCGGACTCTGCTGCGTGAAATACGGTGTGACCAGGGACTACGTGCGCTCACTCAAAGTCGTCCTCGCCGACGGGACCATCACCACGCTCGGCCCGCAGACGGCCAAAGGCGTGGCCGGACTCGATATGCGCCATCTCTTCATCGGCTCCGAAGGAACCCTGGGCATCGTCGTCGAAGCGACCGTGCGCCTCGTGCCCGCCCTGCCCGAACCATTCACTGCGATCGCGACCTTCCCGGATGAGCGCAGCGGACTGCAGACCGTCGCCGACTTCATGGCCGGCGGCGGAGTGCCGAGCCTGTTCGAATTCCTCGACGGAGCCAGCCTGCGCATGCTCAACGACTACGGCGACTTCGGCCTCGACGGCGATGCCGGGGCGATGCTCATCATGCAGGTCGACGACAATCCGACCGATGCGGAGGCCGCGATGTCGACCTTCACCGAGGTGGCCCAGCGCTGCGGTGCCCTCGACGTCGCGTACTCCGACGACCCGAGCGATTCCGCAGCTCTCATCACTGCACGGCGGATGATCCAGCCGGCCTACGAGAAATTCGCCAACGCTCACGGCGGCGGTCAGCTGCTCGACGATGTCTGTCTGCCGCGCACCGCCGTGCCCGAATTCTGTGACCGTCTGGCCGAACTGCGGTCATCATCCGGACTCGAGATCGCCCTCGTCGCGCACGCCGGCGACGGAAATATGCACCCATCGGTGTTCTTCGACTCCGGCGATGCCGCCGAGACGGCGAAGGCCGAAGGGGTGTTCGCTGAGATCATGCGCATCGGCCTCGAGCTCGGCGGCACGATCACCGGCGAACACGGGGTCGGGTTCCTCAAGCGTGCTTGGCTGCCGAACGAACTCGACGAAGGATCACGACGGATCCAGCTGGCCGTGAAGAACGCGCTCGACCCGCTGGGCATCCTCAACCCGGGCAAGATGCTCGCCGAGATCTGAGCGCAGTCGGACCGTCAGCAGAGGGCCCATGAGCTGCCGAGGCGCACACTCGAAGCAGGAGGCCGGCGGTCTTTCCATCGTCAGCCGGTGGCGAGCTCGCGCAGGGCTGTGACCGCATCCTCGATGAGTTCCTGCTGCGGGTGGCCCGGATCGCTGATCGCGTGGATGAAGCGGATCGGTTCGGGCGCTGTCAGCCGGATGATGGCCACTCCGGGAGGCAGGGGTTCGACACCGAGCCGCGGGAGAATCGTCAGACCCAAGCCCCGACTGACCATGTGCAGGGCAGTGGCGAAGCTGTGAGCCTCGTGCTTGAAGTGCACCGCCACCCCTGTGCGTGCGCAGGCGTCGAAGAGGATCGTCCGACACGGACCGTCTCCGGTGTCGTTGTCGATCCAAGGATGATTCTCCAGCTCGTCGAGGCTGACCTCCGGACGTGAGGCCAGGGGGTGATCGTCGGGCACTGCGACCACATACGGATCCTCGGTGAGGAAGTGGCTCTCCACCTGCGGTGAGAACACGGGATCCTCGGAATCTGCAATCACGACCTGGACATCGGAGTGGAATTCGTTCCAGGGACCCTCTGCCAGGTTGAGCTGCACGGCGACATCGGGATGGCGGTTCTCGAGGTAGGACACGAGTTCGGGCATCCACTGGGTGCCGGCCGTGCCGAAGCACCCGATCGACAGGCGTCCGATCCGATTCTCATGCAGGTCCGAGATGCGTTGTCCCAATCGCCCCGAGCTCTCGAGCACGGAGTCGACGTCGGACATGATCGCCGAACCGGTGTCGGTCAGGCACAGACCGCGTCCCTGTCGCTGAAACAGAGTCAGACCGGTCTCCTGTTCGAGGAGTTTGAGGTGATGGCTGACTGCGGACGGGGAGAGACTGAGATGCTGTGCGGCGGAACGGACTGACCCGGTGAGTGCGACCGATTTGAACGATTTCAGGTGAGCGACGTTGTACACAGTTGAACCGTACGCATATCACGAACAGTTGTGCAATATTGTGCGCTTTTCTTTCACGGTCGCGCGACGAATAATCGTCCTATGAACAGATCAGCCCTCAGTCCTCGAGTCGCGAGTCCGAATCCCCGACAGATGACGGCTCCCCGCGTCCTCCCGTGGATCGCTGCCCTGCTCACCATGACCTTCTGGGCGTCGTCCTTTGTCGTCATCCGCGATTCCGGCGAAGCGTTCTCGCCCGGTCCGATGGCGCTGCTGCGGGGCGCGGCCGCAGCCGTGGTGCTCTCCGTCTGGATGCTCTTCCGCCGCCCGAGGTTCCCCTCCGGCAAGGTCGTCTGGCTGATCCTCGCACTCTGGGGCATCGCCTGGTTCTCCGCCTACGTCGTCGTACTCAACGCCGCAGAGCGGTCGATCGATGCCGGAACCGCCTCGATGATCGTCAATATCGCACCGCTGATCATCGCCGTCTTTGCCGGCCTCGTCTTCGGAGAAGGGCTGCCGAAGCGCCTGCTCATCGGCATCATCGTCTCCCTGCTCGGAATCGGGCTGATCACGACCGCCAGCTTCACCGGCTTCTTCACCGTCGGCGGCCTCGTCCTCAGCCTCGTCGCCGCAGTGCTCTACGCCGCCTGCGTGCTGCTGCAGAAGCACTTCCTGTCTGGGGAGGATTCGGTGACCGTGACCTGGATGGGAATCCTCGTCGGCGCGCTCGTCAGTCTCATCTTCGCCCCCGGCCTCATCGACGAGGTGGCTGCGGCGCCCATCGAGATGACACTGCAGATCATCTACTTGGGAGTCGTACCGACCGCCATCGCCTTCAACCTCTGGGGGTATGCGCTGAAATCTCTGCCGGCAGGTCTGCTCAGCTCTTCGAGTCTCCTCGTCCCCGCAATCGTCGTCGTAATGGCCTGGATCGTTCTCGGAGAGGTCCCGCCTCCGCTGGCCGCAGTGGGCGGTGTGCTCTGCCTGGCCGGGGCGGCCGCCGCGATCGGGCCGCAGATCATTCGGGCTCTGCGACGGTCGCCGGATCAGCCCGGCAGGGTCTGAGGGTTCAGTCGGGCAGGGTCCGAGAACTCAGCCGAGCTGGGTCTGAGGACTCAGCCCTCGGCCTTGCCCTGACGCCAGTAGCCCATGAACGCGATCTGCTTGCGGTCGACCCCGACTTCCTGGACGAGGTAGCGGCGCAGACGCTTGACCGGTCCGGCCTCTCCTGCGATCCAAGCGTAGAAGGGGCGGTCGTCCTTCTCCGTGGCACTTGAACTGCCCTGAGCCGCCTCGGTGAGGGCCGCTGGAACATCCCAGAGGATCTCTTCGTCGATGTTGACATCGTCGAGTTCCCGGACCTGACCATCCGGCCCGCCGGCCGACCCTGCCGCTCCGGCCCCGATGGGGATCCGGGTCTCCGAACGCACCGCCTCGCGGACGGCAGGTTCGAGGAGCTGACCGAAGTCGGCCTCCCCGCGCGGCAGCCATTCGATCTCGAAGCCGGTGGGCGCGGCGATATCGATGATGTCCTCGGCGCTCGGGACTTCGAGAACGGCCTTGCCCCGCGCCTGGCTGTCCTTGAGCGAATCGAGGATCGAGGCGATGGCGGGCACAGCGGTCTCGTCGCCGGCGAGCAGGATCTGGTTGGCATCTCCCGGGGCGAACTCGATCCCGGCGCACGGAGTCTCCGAGGCACGGGAGGGGCCGATGATATGGAGGCGGTGGCCCACCTCGGCGGCTTCGGCCCACTCGGCCGCCGGGCCCGAGTGGCCGTGCTCATCGGTGTGGAGGACCATGTCGATGACGAGTCTGCGCTCGGCGTCGTCCCATTCGCGCACGGTGTAGGTGCGCATCGCGCCGCGCACCTCGGGGCTGACCTGCAGCCAGGCCTGGTACCAGGACACTCCAGCGGCTTCCTGCTCGGTGAGGAATGCCGGCAGATCGAACTGCGGCGAGGCGGCACGCTGAGGAGGGATGACGAGTTTGATCCGCAGATCACGAGGGTGGGTGTTCGGGCCGAATTCCTCGAGTCCCGCACCCCCGAAAGTCACCCGACGGAAGGACGGGCTGAGGTCTTCGACGGCGAGGACCTCTGCTTCGAAGGCACCGATGGGGGCTCGTGACACTGATTCTCCTTCGCATCCCCAGGACCATGTGGCCGTGAGAGCGTCCCCGCGGGGACGCGTTGTGTTCGTGTGTGCAGCTGTCGTGGATATGTCAACATCCGCAACGCTACTCTACTCTAATTTAGTAAGGCTAGCCTTTCCAAATAGTGCTACGGTGGTCCCGGCGTCACTACAGGCGCACCAGTTCCGTCCCCGTGGGGACGCCCACCGAAAGGCTCTCGATGCGTCGTCGTCAGCTCCTTGCCCTGTCCGTTCTCGCCCCGTTCGCCCTCGTCGGCTGCCGCGGCGAAGCCGATGGCGATGCAGGTGACGGTGCTTCCGGCAGTGCGGGCAGCGCCCCGAACTTCACGTATTCGCCGGAAGGCTATGACGGGCTGACGATCGAACTCGACCGTCCGGCGAAGCGCATCGCCGCGGACTTCTATTCGGCAGCCGGTCTCGCGCAGTACGGAATCACGCCGGTCGCTGTCTTCGGGTTCGGACAGAACGAATCCCCGGGCAAGTCCTTCGACTCGGAAGGAGCCGAGGTCGTCGGCACAGATATGGAACTCGATATCGAGGCTCTCGCCGTCGCCGAGCCGGACATCCTCGTCGCCTACGGCAATGAAGCAGGCGACGGGTGGACCTGGTGGGACGAGAAGGTGAAAGGCCAGGTCAGTGAGCTCGTGCCGTTCGTCCCGGTCAAACTCGGCGGACAGGGCCCCGACGCGATGTTCGCTCAGTACGCGGCCATCGCCGAGGCGCTGGGCAAGGACACGGACACCGGCGCCATCGCCGACAAGCGGAAGGCCTTCGACGACGCTCGGGCACGCATCCGCAGCGTGGCGAAGAAGCAGGACCAGCTGACAGTGCTGCTGGCGAACTTCACCGCAGAGATCAACTACACCTCGAACTCCTTGGGCATCGCCGAGATGCTCAGTGAGGACGGGCTCACCCTCGTTGGCCCCGATGCCACGGGAGAGAGCAGTTGGGCAGAAGTCTCCTGGGAGAAGATGTCGGACTACCCGGCCGACGTCGTCCTCGTCCACGACGCCTCGACCGACTACGAGGACAACCCGGTGTACAAGAGCCTGCCCGCAGTCAAGGAGGACCAGCTCGGCACCTGGGACGACAAACGCGCCTATACCTATGACGGCTACGCGAAATGGCTGAACGAACTCGCCGACGTCCTCGAGTCCGCGAAGAAGATCGTCCAGAGCTGAGGCCCGCACCCCGCCGGGCTACGATCGGGGCATGACCGACCTGCCTGACGAACTCAGCACCGACGAGATCATCCGATCCCTGGCTTCGGGTGCCCCGACTACGTGGCTCCGCTCCACCGGCACCGAGGCGGTCCTGCCCGACCTCGGGGACATGATGGATTCCGCGGCGGCCCGGTTCGACCGCTTCGCGCCCTGGTTCGCCGAGACCTTCCCGGAGGCGGCGACCGTTCCGGTCGAGTTCGCATCGGCGTTTCCAGGTGTCAGCGGCGGAATGATCGAATCGGCGCTGGTTCCGGCGCCTGCGGCGCAGCATCGCCTCGACGGTCTGTTCGGATCCGAGCTGGGCGGACGGCTGTGGCTCAAACGCGACGACTCTCTGCCGGTGAGCGGGTCGATCAAGGCCCGCGGCGGCTTCCACGAGGTGCTCGAATTCGCCGAGGCGGTCGCCGCCGAGCACGGACTCGACTCTTTTGACCCCGCCACCTATTCGACTCGTGAGTTTCGTGAGATCGCCGCGAACCACCGCATCGTCGTGGGTTCGACCGGCAACCTCGGGCTGTCGATCGGGATCCTGAGTGCTCGGCTCGGCTTCGCCGCCTCGGTGCATATGTCAGCCGACGCCCGGGAATGGAAGAAGACGATGCTGCGCGACCACGGGGTCGACGTCATCGAACACGCCGGCGACTTCGTCGAAGCCGTCGATGCCGGCCGCGCTTCGGCGAAAGCTGCCGAGAACACGCACTTCGTCGATGACGAGGACTCCGTGAGCCTCTTCGCCGGATACTCGGTGGCTGCTCTGCGGCTGGAGCGCCAGTTCGCGGCCGCCGGTGTGACCATCGACGAGCAGAATCCGCTCACCGTCTATCTGCCGTGCGGAATCGGTGGCGGGCCCGGGGGAGTGACCTTCGGGCTCAAACGGGTCTTCGGCGCTGCGGCGCGCTGCATCTTCGTCGAACCGAGCCAGGCGCCGGCGATGTTCCTCGGAGTGCGCACCGGTCGGCACAGCGGCATCTCCGTCCAGGACATCGGGCTGTCCGGAGCCACCGCTGCCGACGGACTCGCGGTCGCCCGCCCGTCACGCTTCATCGGACCGACGATCGGGCCGCTCATCTCCGGTTTCGCCGCGGTCCCCGACGAGGTCATCCGGGCTGGAGTCGGCGTGCTCCATGAGACCGACGGCATCGATGTCGAACCCTCCGCCACCGCAGGGCTGACCATTCCGTGGCGGATGGGCGAGGCGGCGGCTCGGTCCTCGACCGGGGTCCACCTCGTGTGGCTCACCGGTGGGGCGATGGTCCCCGGCGACGAACGCGTCGCCTACGTCGACGACGGACTGGGGCTCGTCGAACGGATCAGCAGCCCCGCCTCGGCGATCTTCGTCGACTGAACGGCGTGCCCCGGGCGGGTTACGCCGCCTCGGTCACCAGTCCCAGGGGTCGTCGTTGACGGTGATGACGATCTTGCCGTCGACGATCTCGGCCGTGCCGTTGAGGTCGAAGGACACGGTGTCATCGAAGGGTTCGGACTCGTCGAACATGTCATAGCTGCCAGTCACGAGCGCCTCACCGGAGGTGTCCGAGGAGATCAGCCACGCCGGACCGCCGTTCGGACCGGTCGCGTCCTCGGGGTTCGAATACTGGTCGGCGCCCATGGAGTCATCGGCGACGGTCACCGTCGGATACGACGAGATCGACCAGGTGAGGCCGGTGGCGTCATAGCTTTCGGCCAGCGAGGATCCGAACGGACACCCGTCGGGCTGGGCGACCGTCTTCTTCGCGCAGCTGTCGATGAGGGTCTTGACCTGCTTGTCGACCTCGCTGCGGAACGCGTCCGAGGGATGGGCGGCGAGCAGCGGCGTCTCCTCGCCCTCCATGTTCGCGTCATCGCCGAGGAACGCCCGCACCTCGACCGCGTCGGCGGTGATGAGATCGGACCTCTCGGCCAGGTCGATCGTGTAGAGACCGGGGAAGGCCGGCAGGGACAGGGTCGACCCGTCGCTGTCGACGTCGATTCCGTTGACCTTGACCTTCTTGAGGCCGGGAGTGTCGACGGTGAGAGTGAGCAGGTCCGGGCTCTTGAGCGCCCAGTCGTCGAAGAACAGCGCCTTCTTCCCCGCTTTGTGCAGGGTCAGGGTGCTGTTGCCCTTGGAACCGCCGACATCGTAGGTGACTGCGACCGTCGCCGTGTCTCCTGAGATCTCGGCGTCTTCGACGGTGACATCGTCGGGCAGTGCCTTCGAGCCGCCGAGGACGTCGTTGGTCAGCAGGGTGCGTGACTCCTGCGGAACGTCGACGTCGGCGACCTTGAGTGCACCTTCGGCGTCACCGTCGGAGAGCTCCGAGAAGTACTTCTCCACCGTCGCCTCGGGGCCGAACATGTGCCCGTTGAGCTGGGTGACGACGATGATCGCGGCCACGAGGAGGAGGGCGGCACCGCCGGCGACGACTGAGACGAGCTTCGCCTTCTTCTTGTCGAAGGGTTGGGCCGGACCCGCGTACGGCTGCGCGGCGTACATTCCCTGCGGAGCCGAGTACGACTGCTGACCGGCCGAACCCGACCTTCTTCTCCAAGGACTCCGAGGATCCCGACACCGTCGCCTCCACGACTGAGCCGACGAGCACCGCCAGTGATGACAGTTCGGCCACGGCCAGCTCAGCACCCGAACCCACCGAGTCCGAATCGGCGCTTCCCGACGACCCGAAGAAGGCACTCAAACAGCTCGCCGACTCCGACGGACAGACAGCGAAGAGCGAACTCAACGGCAAATGGGTGCCGCAGCTGAGTTCGAAGAAGGTCGGTCTCGAAGCCGAAGGGAAGACCTGGGACGAAGAATCGATCCTCGAGGAGTTCGAAGGACTGCGCGAAGAGTTCCCCCGCGTGAAGCTCATCTGGTCCGGCGATTTCAGCAGCTTCAAAGAAGACAACTTCTGGGTGACCGTCGTCGGCATCGGCTACGACGATCCCGAAGACGCCCTGTCCTGGTGCTCATCGCACGGTCTCGGCCCCGACAGCTGCTATGCCAAACAGCTCAACACCTCCGGCGGCCACGAAGGAACGACCCGCCTGCAGGACTGAGACCTCGAGCCGGTCCGACCGACGACTCCATCGCCGAGGCGGCCCGCTTGTCTCATGCCCAGATGGCTTGACGAAGGGCCACCTGAGCGGCTCAACCGTGGATTCGCCGCCGGTTGTTCACCGCGAACACCGCAATGCCGATGACGAGCCAGATCGCCCCGATGACCAGGGCCAAAGGATTCGCGCTGACGAGCACTGCGATGAGCAGAGCGGCGCCGATGACCGGAATGACGCCGTGGTTGAACCAGTTGGGAGTCTCGCTGCCCTGCTTCTTCACGAGGAAATATCCGACCACCGAGGCCTGAAGGAAGATGAACGCCGTCAGCGCCCCGACGTTGACGATCGAGGTCAGCTGGTCGAGACCATCGGCACGGGTCGCCGCCCACCCGGCCACGATGACATTGCCACCGGCGGCCACGAGGATTCCCTTCCACGGAACACCGGTCTTCGGGGCCACCTCGGCGAGGAATTTCGGCACCTGACGCGACCGTCCCATGTCCATGAGTATGCGGGAGCCAGCGGCCTGACCGATCATCGCGGAGAACGCCGCACCCACGGCCTTGGCCAAGGCGAGCAGCCAGTGCAGCCACGGGCCGAGAGTCGAGTCGACGGCGTCGTAGTAGGCGGCACCCTCGAGCGCGGGGTCGGCCTGCAGGTCCGCCGGAGTCAGCGGCGAGAGCAGACTGCCCACCCAGGTCTGCGCGACGAAGAAGACACCGGCCAGCACGAGGCAGATGAGCGTGGCCCGGCCGACGATCCGCGGACCGCCCTTGGCCTCCTCGGAGAATGTCGCGAGCGAATCGAAGCCGAGATACGACAGGACGGCCACGGACGCGGCCGCGAGCACCGCGGTCACGGAGAACGCATCGACCCCGGTCAGCGGCGTCAGCCATCCCCGCGTCGGGCCGTGCTGGATGAGGTAGGCGATGCCGAGGACGAGGACCAGGGCGAGGACGGCCACCTCTGCGAGGACGACCCCGGTGATCACGCGGGAGGCGACCTTGACCCCGGCGAGATTGAGCCCGGTGGTGAGGATGACGGCCACGGCCACGAACACCCAAACGGGCAGCGCGGGGAAGATCGAGTTCAGGGCGATCCCGGTGAACAGATAGGCGACCGAGGGGATGAAGAGATAGTCGAGGAGGATCATCCATCCGGCGACGAAGCCGGCCGGTTTTCCGATTCCCGCCGAGGCGTAGGCGAACACCGTGCCCGCGCGGGGGACCTCCCGTGACATGCGCATATAGCTGACCGCGGTGAAGGCCATGACGATCGTCGCGACGATGTAGACGAGTGCCACGGCTCCGCCCGAGCGGGCATCGAGGGTGCCGAATACGCCGACGGCGGCCGCGGGACCGATGAAGACGAGTCCGAAGAAGACGAGCTCGCTCAGACCGATCGTGCGTTTGAGGCTCCCACCCTGCGCCGAGGCGGCCGTGCCCCCGGGTGCGGAAGCCTGAGTTTCGTTGTCGGACCGGCCGTCGGCAGTCGTGTCATCCATCGTGGTGCCGTCCCTTCGAAGCGAGGCCCGATTCGCCGTGGTCAGTCCACTGTCCGCGATCGGTGAGTGTGCGCTTCAACTCTACGCGCAGGTCATGGCGTGGTTTCGAGTCCCGATAGGATCGGAAGAGACGAAGGAGGCCCGGATGACCTATCACCCGCAGATGATCCAGCCCGGTGGGGTCCCGCCGGGAGGTGTGCCCGCGAAGAAACCGTCCGTGGTGCCGGGAATCCTCCTCATCATCGCCGGAGTCCTCGGCCTCGGGGTGGGACTGTGCATCCTCGTCATCCCGATGTTCCTGTTCCTCCTCGGAGGCGGTGGCAACGTCGACGCCTTCGACGATTTCGCCTCCGGCTTCTACACCACCGGATTCGTAGTGGCTGTCATATCCGTTCTGGTGCTCATCGCCGGGATCGTGCTCACCACCGTCGTCGCGCGGAAGCGGCGTCGAATGCGACCGCAGATCTGGAGGGTCATGCCCCCTGGCGGGCCGCAGTTTCCGCAGACTCCCGGAGGACCTCCAACGCCGAGGCGATGATCGGCTGAGCGCCCGAACCGCGGCGGATGCCCGAGAGGATCTTCCGCGACGGCACCGGATCACCGCGCAGCGGCACACGCACCACATCGAAGCCGTCCGGCAGACGTGCCAGGCGAGGAATGAGCGCGACACCGAGTCCTGCCGAGACCAACGACGCCCCCGTCTCCCACTCCCGTGACTGATGGGCCTGTTCCGGTTGGAAGCCGGCAGCCGCACACGCGGTGCGCACCAGACGGTGATACGGCGAACCCGACCGGTCGAGGATCCAGGACTCCTCGGCGGCCTCGCTCAACGCCACCGTCGACTTCTCTGCCAGGCGATGTCCGACGGGAACCAGCAGATCGAGGCGATCGCTGAACAGCGCCGACTGCTCGAAACGGGGATCGCTGCGCGGCGGCAGCGGGTCGGTGGCCACGACCACGGCGACGTCGGCATGGTCGGAGATGAGAAGGTCGAAGCACTCCTCGGGGTCGGCTTCGATGATCGTGACCTCGGCGCCCGGGAATCGCTCCATCACCGTCAGGGCTGTCGGTGGAAGCAGCGCGGCCGCGGCAGTGGAGAAGCCGCACAGGCGCAGCCGTCTGGTGCGCGTGTCCAGGCCGGTGCCGAGGCCGTCGAGCTCACCTCGGATCTCCTCCCACCTGGTGAAGAGCTCCTGCGAGCGTTCGAGGAGGAGCTGACCGGCGCGAGTGAGGACGAGTCCGCGACCGCGCGGTTCGACGACGCGCACGCCGAGATCTTTCGACAGGCCTCTGAGCTGGTGCGATACGGCTGAAGGGGTGTATCCGAGGCGGTGAGCCGCCTCGGTGAGGGTGCCGACTTCGGCAAGGACCCGAAGGACGTGGAGACGCGGATCGATCATGCAATAGTATTGCACGTTTCGGATGAAGAAGATTCGCTTTTCTTCAGCAAACCTCTGGCGGACACTGGGGGCAGGAGCACGAACTCCGCGGTCGCGGTCGGCGAAGGAGCCGGCAGGAGAAGCGGCCGACGCGATCACAACGAGGTGGTGGACGAATTGACTCTGGCACCAGAGCAGAAGCGGACCGATTCCAGCACGAGCGGACCCGCCGGGTCGGGTGCGGCCGCCGGATCGGGCGGGCACGGCAGGACCGATATCGACCGGCTCATCGACGAACGTGTGCCCGGCTATTCGCTGGCGGCGCCGTTCTACATCAGTCCGGAATTCTTCGCGCGCGATATCGAGGCGATCTTCGCCTCGACGTGGATCTTCGTTGCATCAAGCGCCGAAGTACCAGAGCCCGGCGACTACCTCACGATCGACATCGGTGCCTATTCGGTCATCGTCATCCGCGATGACGACGGTGAGATCCGGGCACACCACAATGTCTGCCGCCACCGGGGCACGCGGCTGCTCAATGATCTGTCCGGTTCCGTGGGCAACATCGTCTGCGGCTACCACCAGTGGACGTACACGCCGTCGGGCGAACTCATCTCCGCCGGTGTCCAAGCTCCCGGTTTTGATCGGTCCTGCTTCTCGCTGCGCTCGGTGAACCTCCGCGTCATCGGCGGGCTGATCTTCATCTGCCTCAGCCCCACCCCACCGGACGACATCGACGAGGTGGCCGAGGTCATCGAGCCCTATCTGACCGGGCATGACATCGCCGGGACGAAGGTGGCTGCGCAGAGTGACCTCATCGAGGACTCGAACTGGAAGCTCGTCATGGAGAACAACCGCGAGTGCTACCACTGCGAAGCCGGCCACCCGGAGCTGACGTGCACGTTCTTCCCCACCTACGGCTACGAACCAGACGAGATTCCCAAGCGATTGCAGCCGGCGTACCAGCGGTACCTCGACGCCGAGGACCAGCTGCATGCCGACTGCGACCGCAACGGCCTGCCCTATGCCCTCGTCGAGGAGCTGAGCGGACGGCCCACCGGATTCCGGATCGAACGGGCAGCTCTCGACGGGAAGGGCGAGTCGTACACGATGGACGGATCGGCCGCCTCGGCGAAATTATTGGGCAACCTCGACACTTTCGTTCTGGGCCGGGCCTCGCTGCACGTGCAGCCGAACATGTGGTTCCACGCGATGGGTGACCACGTGGTGACGTTCAGCTTGCTGCCGTTGGCCGAGGATAAAACGCTGGTGCGCACGACCTGGCTCGTCCACGCCGATGCGGAAGAAGGCGCCGACTACGACCTCGACAACCTCACGACGGTGTGGCTCAAGACGAACGAACAGGATGCGACCTTCTGTGAACGCGGGCACCTGGGCATCTCGTCGCCGGCGTACGTGCCGGGACCCTATGCCCCCACCGAATCGCAAGTCGATGACTTCGTCACCTGGTACATCGAACGGCTCAAGGCCCATCGAGAACAGCGAACCGTGCGGTTGGAAGGAGCTGAGCGACGATGAGGTACCGCCATTCGACATTCGCCCAGGCTGCATCCGCGCCCGTGGGCAAGGCGACGTTCCGAGTGCCCACTCGGGGCAGGCGACCCGCACTCGCGGCCGCCTTAGAGTCGGCCTTCGATACGGCCGCCCCGCCGGCCTTCGATACGGCAGTCGAGACCGCGCTCGCCGCGCCGGTCGACCGGGTGCCCGCTGCATCGGATGGCCCGATGCTCGCCGAACTGCAACTCGACCCGGAACTGCTCACCGGCCCCGTCGAGGTCACCGGAATCACCCAGGTGACCCACGACGTGAAGACCTTCGAGCTGCGGGCGGGATGGATGACCGCCGTTGACTTCGCGCCGGGTCAGTATGTGACGATGCGCATCCCCGAGCTCGGCCTTGAGCGCTGCTATTCGATCTCCTCGGCGCCCTTCGGCACGAACATCTTCACCGTCACGGTCAAGCGCGTGGCAGGGGGAGCGGTGTCGACTCATCTGCACGAGAACGTGCGGGTCGGCGATCAGCTGCACGTGGACGGGCCGTACGGGCTGTTCAGCACGAGCTTTCACCAGGCCGAACGTCACCTCTTCCTCTCCGCCGGCTCCGGAATCACCCCGATCATGTCGATGGTGCGCAGCCTGCTGGCCAGACAGGGAGGGCTGGGCACCGACATCGTCTTCGTCCACAGCGCCTCGACGCCGCTGGACATCATCTTCCGCGCCGAGCTCGAACAGCTCGCTGAAGTCGCCGGAGTCAGCGTCACCATCCTGTGCTCCCGGGATTCCGAGGCCGAGACCTGGACCGGTCGGCGGGGTCGGATCGATGCGTCCACCCTCGCCGAGGTGGTCCCCGACGCGGCCGACCGCGAAACCTTCGTGTGCGGGCCGGGTCCGTATATGGAAGCGGTACGACCCCTGCTCGCCGAGGCGGGGGTGGCATCGGCGCGAATGCATGAGGAATCGTTCGTCTTCGCCACGTCACCTGCCGACCGTTTGGCCAAGGCAGGTGCGAGAGCCAAAGCCGCCGGAGCCGGCGTCGTCGGCGGCACTGGAGTGAGCCACGTCGTCGAGTTCGCGGTTTCCGGGCGCGTGGTCGACTGTGATGAGTCCACGACAGTCCTCGACTCTGCTCTGGACGCCGGACTGTCGGTGCCCTCATCCTGCTCGGAAGGCGCGTGCGGAACCTGCAAGTCCGTGCTCGTCAGCGGCGAAGTCGAGATGAAGCATGCAGGCGGAATCCGGCCGAAGGAGATCGCTGCGGGCAAGTTCCTGCCCTGCTGCTCGACCCCGCTGACCGACCTCGTCATCGAGAGGTGAGCTGCCTGCTCAGTGCTTGAGCTTCGTCTCCTTCAGCCCATAGGTGCCGAGGACGTAGGGTTCGAAGCCGACGACATCCCGGCTCATTCCGTACAGTGCCCGCTGGTAGGCGATCGGTACGATCGGGGCCTCGTCGGCGACCTGCTGCTGGATCTGGGCGTAGAGCTCGTTCTGTTTCTTCGGGTCCTCTTCGGCCACGGCCTGCTTGGCCCATTTCTCCACGTCGGGGTTGGCATAGCCCGAACGAACCCCGGAGTCGTCGGTGACGGCGAGGAAGTTGATCATCTGCGAAGTGTCGGAGACATCGGACGTCGCATAGCTGACCTGAACTTGGAAGTCGCCGTTCGTGCGGTTCGTCGTCAGAGTCGCATCGTCGAGCTTTTGGACGTGAACGGTCAGGCCGATGTCCTGCCACGCCTGCTGGGCGATCTGCGCCAGCAGCTCACGATCGGCGACACCCGAGGGAATCTGAATAGTGATGTCGATTCCGTTTGGATGATCAGACTCCTTGACCAGCTGTTCGGCCTTCTCCATGTCGAACTGGCTGCTGTCGACCTCGTCCGAATGACCCGCGAGGCCGGGGGAGATGAACGAGGTCGCGGGTTCGGCATAGCCGGCGTAGACCACCTCGACGATGGACTTGCGGTCGACCGCATACGACATAGCACGGCGCAGCTTGGGATCGTCGAGTCCCTTCTCCTTGTTGTTGATGTTGAAATAGAGGATCTTCGTCGAGGTGAAGGCCTGGGCATTGATGTCCTGAGAGCGCGAAAGCTGACTCATGCTCAATGGAGCAGGCTCCTGATTGATATCGGCCTGGCCGCCCTGCAGCTGCAGGCGACGAGTGTTGTCATCGGCGACGACGTTGAAGGTCACGGAATCCAGAGAGGGGACGTTGTCCTCCCAGTAGTCCGGATTCTTCACCAGCTCGAGGCTCTGTCCCTTTTTCCAACTGCCGACCTCGAACGGCCCGGTGCCGTCTGCGTGCGCTGCCATGTACTCGGCGTCGTGTCCGCCGAAGTCATCGGGGTAGATCGATGCGGCGAACAGAGCCATATAGCTGGGCAGGGGACCCCACGGCTGCTTCAGGTCAATGCGCACCGTGTGGTCATCGACTTTCTTCACGTCTTTGATCGGGTCGAATTCGGCTGCCCAGAGATTGTTCTCATCCTCCTGATCCCGCGCATAGTTGAGGGAGAAGACGACATCGTCGGCGTCGAGGGTCTTGCCGCTGTGGAATTTCACTCCCTCGCGCAGGTGGAAGGTCCAGGACATCTTGTCCTTCGATTCTTCCCAATCGGTTGCCAGCCCCGGTTCGACCCCGGATCCGTCGGGTTTGTTGAGCGTGAGAGTCTCGTAGACCTGCTGGAGCGTCCAGATGTCTTCATTCTGGGTCGTCGTGGGTGGCAGCAGAGTTGTGGCATCGGCGGCGCGAGCGAAGACGAGGTCGCCTCCGGGCCGGGCAGTCTTCTCTCCTGATGAACTGCACCCTGCGAGGACCAGGAGGCAGGCACAGAGCGCGGCAGTCACCGCTGCGAATCTCTTGGCCATCACCCTTCCCCTCTTCGGATCCGATCGAGGTAAGCGCTGTCGAAGGTGGGTATCGCCTTCAGCAGTGTCTTCGTGTAGTCGTCGCGCGGGGAACTGAAGATCTCCTCGGTGGTGTTCTCTTCGACGAGACGTCCGTTGTGGATGACGTAGATCCGCTCGCACAGCTTCTTGACGACCGCCAGGTCATGGGAGATGAAGAGGATTGACAGGTCGAGTTCCTCGCGCAGTCGGGCGAAGAGTGCGACGATCTCAGCTTGAACACTGACGTCGAGGGCGGAGACGGCCTCATCGGCGACGATGATGCTGGGCTCGACGGCAAGCGCTCGGGCGATCGCCACCCTCTGCCTCTGCCCTCCCGACATAGCGGTCGGGGTGCGGTCGAGGAACTCCTCGGGAAGCCGCACCATCTCCATGAGCTCCGCACACCTGGCCCGCAGAGCGGCACCGGAGGCGAGACGATGATGGCGGATCACCTCGGCGAGGGTCGCCCGCACCGTATAACGGGGGTCGAGGGAGGCGAAGGGGTCCTGGAAGACCATCTGCACGATCCGCCACTGTGCGCTCGTGCGCTTCTGTGCGAACTCCCGACCGTCGACGCTCACCGTGCCGTCGTAGTCGCGCTGGAGTCCGCAGATGACTCGGGACAGGGTCGATTTTCCCGAACCCGATTCGCCGACGAGTCCGACGATCTCGCCCGGGAGGACCTGCAGGTCGGCGGAATCGACCGCGGTGAAGGCGCGGTCACCACGTCCGAAGGTGACGGTGACGTTCTCGGCGCGCAGACCGCGCACCGGCGCCGACGAAGGCTGAGTCTCGGTCATCGTGTCTCCTCGGCAAGGCCCGCATCGTCAACGTCCTCATCGATGCGCGGAGTCGCTGTCAGCAGTCGACGCGTGTACTCCTTCTGGGGATCGTCGAAGACCTCCTGCAGCACACCGTGTTCGACGATCTGCCCGTCCTTCATCACACTGATCGACGAGCACAGCTGAGCGACGACCGCGAGGTCATGGGTGACATAGAGCAGCCCGAGACCCTCGTCCTGCTGCATGGTGCGGAAGAGATCGAGCACCTGTGCCTGGATCGTCACGTCGAGCGCCGTCGTCGGTTCGTCACAGAGCAGGACCTGCGGCTCCTGCGCCAACGCCGCTGCGATCATCACGCGCTGACGCATTCCACCCGAGAGTTGGAACGGGTAGTGTCCGGCTCTGTGGTCGGGGTCGGTGATGCCGACACGGTCCATGAGCTCAACGGCGAGGTCGTGGGCCTGCTTCTTCGACAGTCCTCTGCGCTCGGCGATGGCATCGGTGATCTGGCGGCCGACCTTCATCACCGGGTTGAGCGCGATGGCCGGTTCCTGGAACACCATCGAGATGCCGGTGCCGCGGATGCGCTGATCGAATCGTCCGCCAGGCCCGGAGCTGAGGATATTGCGACCGTCGAACCGGATCTCTCCGTCGACGACGGACGCGCCGGGCGGGAGCATTCCGAGAATGCTGCGCAGCGTCATCGACTTGCCCGATCCCGATTCGCCGACGAGACCCATCGGCTCACCGGCCTCGAGGCTGATCGACACGTCGTCGAGGATCCGACGCCGTCCGGCCTCTCCGTCGATGTCGACGGTGAGGGAGTCCACTTCGAGGATGGGCATGGTCACCTCTTCGGCTTCAGCGTGTTCGTCAGTCCGTCGCCGATGAGCGCCAGCGCGAAGGACACGATGACGACGGCGAACCCCGGCCACAGGATGAGGCCGTAGTTGCCGGTGCCCATGTACTGCTGACCGTCATTCATCATCTGACCCCAGTCGGCGGTCGGCGGGACGATGCCCATGCCGAAGTAGCTGAGGGTGACGACGACGCCGATGTTGAGCACGATGTCACTCATCGCGTAGATGACGCCCTGGCTGACGGTGTTCGGAATGATGTGGCGGGTGAGGATCCGGGGAGTGCTCAGCCCCGAGGCGCGGCAGGCGGAGATGAACTCCTGCTCTCTGAGGACGAGCACCTCGCCGCGGACGATGCGAGCGTAGGCCACCCAGGAAACGGCGCTGATGGCGACGAAGATGCTGCCCATTCCGTTGCCCATGACGAAGACGAGCACGATGACCAGGACGTAGAACGGGAAGGCCGAGACGATATCGGCCAGGCGCATGATGACGATGTCGACCCAGCGACCGAAGTACCCGGCCAGCGAACCGAGGACCGTGCCGAGGATGAAGGGCACGATGACGGCGACGACAGCGACGATGAGGTCGACGCGACCGCCGTGAAGGAAGCGGGAGAGGACGTCTCGTCCGAGCTGATCGGTGCCCAGTGGGTGCGCGACCGAAGACGGGGCGAAGGTGTTGAGCAGGTCCTGCCGATTGGGGTCGTCGGTGACGAAGAGCGGTCCGACGGCGAGCAGCAGCACCATCGCACCGAGAATGACCGCACCGATCCACAGCTGCAGATTGTGCCGTCGCAGGAATGCCGGCAGGGGAAGCGTGAACCGCGCGGTCGGCGTCGCTCGGGACGCAGTGCCGCCGCGAGTCCGCGGCGGTTTCCCATTGGGGCCACCGGCACCGGTCGCCGTGGGGGAGGTCATCGGTTCGCTCATCATGCCCCCAGCCGCACACGTGGATCGACGATGCTGTAGACGACATCGGTGAGCAGGTAGACGAGGACGACGAGGACACCGAAGATCACAGTCAGCGCCTGCACGACGTCGTAGTCGCGAGCGAGGACGGCTTCCATCAGGAGTGAGCCGACACCGGGGATCGCGAAGACGTTCTCGACGACGAGGGCACCGCCGACGAGGTGGCCGACCTGGATGCCGAGGATCGAAACACCTGTGATTCCGGCGTTGCGGAAGGCATAGTCGATCACCGTCCGCTTCCTGCTCAGTCCCTTCGACAGGGCGAAGTTCGTGTACTCGGCCGACATCGAATCGTTCAGTGCGGCCGTGAGGCTGCGGATGAGCACGGGGCAGATCGTCAGTGCGACAGCGAGACCGGGCAGGACGAGGGAGTAGAGGTGCTCACCGAAATTGCTGCCGTAGCCGCCGACCGGGAAGATGCCCAGGTTCACCCCGAGGACGAGGATGAGCAGGGTGCCGACGAAGAAAGCCGGCATGCCCTGGACGGTGGCGGCGAAGACCCTGGACACGATCGCCGAGGCGGCAGATCGTTTCGCCGCCACCCACAGTGACAGCGGGACGGAGATGACGACAGCGAACACCAGAGACACGAGCATGAGCAGCAGGGTGGCCGGCATCCGCAGCTTCAGCAGCTCGAGGACGGAGGTCTGGAAGATGAATGACTGTCCGAAGTCACCGACGAGGAGGCCCGCGAGGAACTGGAGATACTGGATGATCATCGGTTCGTCGAGACCCCAGGCCCGACGAAGCTGAGCGACGTTCTCCGGAGTGGCTTTGTCGCCGAGATAGGCGGCGGCGGGGTCCCCGGGGGCAAGCTTCATGAGGATGAAGGACAGCGTGGCGACACCGAGGACGATCGGGATCATCAGCAGCACACGCCGGAGGATGTACTTGCCCACGGCTGGCCTCCTGCGACTCCCAAGTGTGACCTGGATTACACCTGTCAGTCTATTCGCACCACGCCTTGCCTCTGCGATCCGGGATGCGGCGTGTCGGTCCCTACTGTGAGGCGATCGCGGTGACGATCGTCTGAATCTGAGGGGTCAGCTCGTCGAGTGCGCGCTCCTGTCTGTGCAGCCACTGGTCGATCTGTGCGGCGATAGAACTGCCATGACCGCCTCGGCACGGGTTCGGATCAGATCGGGCTCGGGTGCGTTCGCGTCCGACGACTCGGGGGCCCCGGTCGTCCAGGTGTCGGTGATGAGGATCTCCACGTGGCGCCGCCAGAAGGGGTAGGTCTCTCGGTCGAAGCGTCCTTTCGGGGAGCTGCTTTCGGTGAGGAGCACGAGGTCGAGATTGCGCGCGATGTGGTTGAGGTAGGCGGCGACGAACGCGGCCGCCGGTGGACTCGGTCAGCTGCTCACCCAGATTGCGGTGCTCAAGGGAGCCACAGTGATCGGCACGACCTCCTCCGAGGCCAAAGCGGAAATCGCCCGGAAGAACGGCACCGCCCACATCTTCGGCTACGAGGACTTCGCCGAGAGGACCCGCGCGGTCACCGACGGCCGGGGCGCCTCGGTCGTCTACGACGGGGTCGGCAAGACCACCTTCGACGGCGGCCTCGAAGCCGTTGCCACCCGCGGCACCATCGTCGTCGGCAACGCCAGCGGACCGGTCGATCCGGTCGACGTCAATACCCTCAACACCTCGGGCTCGCTCTTCCTCACCCGCCCCACCGTCGCCGACCATGTCCGGACCCCGGAAGAGCTCCGCACTCACACGGACGAGATCTTCGGCTGGATCCGCAGCGGAGACCTCAAGATCGATATCGGCGACCGGTTCCCCATCACCGAGGTGGCCGCCGCCTTCACAGCGCTCGAGTCCCGGGCGACGACCGGAAAGATCATCCTCGAGCACTGATCGACGAGGAACGGAGACTCACCGCAGCACGAACCCGGGCACGAGATCATCGAGCGGGTCGACCTCGAACGTCGAGGTGGCCACCCGGTGGGCGCCGCCGGTGACGACCGGAATGACGCCGTCGGCGGTCTCCTCGTGGACCTTCGCTCGGAATGTCGTGCCGACGATCGACTCATGGACGAGCGTCTGTCCAGCGCTGAGCTCACCCGCGGCATGGAGAGCGGCGACTCGAGCAGCCGTTCCCGATCCGCACGGTGAGCGGTCGACCTGACCGTCGGCGAAGACCGTGACATTGCGCTGATGCAGTTCGCCGCTGGGCAGCGTGCCGAACCGGTCGACGAAGATCGTGCCGTACACCCCGGAGAGCCGGTCATCCTCGGGGTGGACGGTGTCCGGATGATCGGCGAGACCCGCCTTGGCCTCGCGGCCCAAGGCGATGAGCGCGGTGAGATTCTCAGGCACGACTTCGCAGCTCACCTCACCGAGGCGGCCCACCTCGGCGGCCTGAGAGGAACCGGCAGCGGCACCCAACTGAGCGACGTCGACGAGCGCGTAGATCGCCCCGCCCCACGCGAGGTCGACCGTCACCGGGCCCAGGCTCGTATCCACCGTGAGCCCCGAGGCGACGAGGCGGCTGGGCACGTTGACGAAGTCCACCGAGGTGGCCCGCCCTTCGGCGTCCGTGTGCACCTGCGCGCGCACTCGACCCGAGGGCACGTCGATCGTGACCTCCGTGGTCCCGGACGGATCGACGGCGACGATCCCGGCTGACACCGCCCATGCGCCGAGCGCCATCGTCCCGTGACCGCAGGCGGTGGAGAAGCCGTCCTTGTGCCAGAACAGCACCCCGAAATCGGCCCCATCGTCATCGGGTTCAGTGATGAAACCGCCGTACATGTCCGCATGACCGCGCGGCTCGAAGCACAGCAGCCTGCGCAGATCATCGGCCGCCGAACCTGGCACGGCCAGTTCCCGCCGTTGGGCCACACTGCGACCGGGGATCTCGACCGGGGGTTCGGCGACGATCCGGAACGGTTCGCCGGCAGTATGGAAGTCGACACTCGTACAGATCGTCGTCACAGTCTCCGTCACAGCCCCATTCCCACTCTCAGTCCTTCCAGTACCGCCGCATGCACATTGCGGGAGGCGACGGCATCACCGATCCGGTACAGCGCGAACGGGTGCCCCGCCTCGGAGTCGGTGGTGGGATCCGAACCGGAATCCGGCTGCGGTTGTCCGTGAACCCACGCCCCGAGGTCCGTCGCCCCATGGTTCGCCGACCGCGACTTGAGCTCGAAATAGACCTCATCGTTGGGCGTCGTCCCGAAATCGACGACCACCGCATCGGTGACGACCTCCGCCTCCCGATCCGAATAGTCGTTGCGCAGCATCGCCACGATCTCCTTCCCCTCGATCCGCGGCTTCTTCGCCAAACGCTCGCCGAGGCGGACCTCGACTCCGAATTCGGAGAACACCTGAAGATAGGCGGGGGAGTTCATCGACCCGACGTCGATGCCGATCGTGCGTTCGGGACTGACATAGGTGACCTGTTGACCGGCCCGAGCCAGGCGTTCGACGGCGTCGAGCGCCGGGTAGAACCCGTGATCGTCGAAGACGAGCACCCGCTGCTTCGACTTGAGCCGGTCGTCCATGACGTCCCAGACGTCGAAGCTCGGGCCCAGCTCACGGAAGGGATATCCGGCATCGGGAACCCCTCCGGTGGCGACGATGACGACGTCGGGGTCGAGGCCGAGGATGTCGGCCGCCTCGGCGAAGGTGTTCAGTCGCAGGTCGACGCCGTGCTTCTTACACTGCTGGACACGCCAGTCGATGATGCCGATGAGGTCGCGGCGGCGCTGCGAGCGGGCGGCGATGCGGACCTGCCCGCCGGGGGCGTCCTCCGCCTCGAGCAGGGTCACCCGGTGACCGCGCACGGCCGCGACACGGGCGGCTTCGAGCCCGGCCGGTCCGGCGCCGATGATGACGACATGCTTGGGTCCGGTCGTGACGTCGTGAGGAACCTCCTGCGGCAGATCGGCCTCCCTGCCGGTGGCGGGATTGTGGATGCAGGTGGCCGAACCGGAGGTGTAGATCGAGTCGAGGCACATGTTCGCGCCGACGCAGGGACGGATATCGTCCTCACGACCTTCGGCCACCTTGCGCGCCAGGTACGGGTCGGCCAGCTGCGCCCGGGTCATCCCGACGAGGTCGAGGCAGCCATCGGCGATCGCGAACCGGGCGGTCGCGGCATCGGAGATGCGCGCGGCGTGGAGGACGGGGATGTCGATGGCCTCGCGGATGCGGCGGCACGTTTCGAGCCAGGGTGCCGAGGGGGTGCCCATGCCGGGGATCGCCTCGGCGAGCTGACGGTCCGAGTTGATCATTCCGACGTTGAGGTTGAGGAAATCGATGCCGTGATCGGTGTAGGTTCGCAGGATCTCGGTGGCCCTCGCCTCGTCCATGCCGTCTTTGCGACGCTCGTCGACGGCCATGCGGATGCCGAGGACGAAATCATCCGGTACAGCGGCGCGCACGGCGTCGATGATGCGCATCGGGAACTTGATGAGATTCTCCAGTTCGCCGGAGAATTCGTCGTCGCGGTCGTTGAGCCACGGGGCGAGGAAGGAATCGAGCAGGTGACCGGCGTGCATGACCTCGAGTCCGTCGAATCCGGCGGCGGCCACGCGTTCGGCGGCGGATGCGAAGTCCGCGACGATGCGATCCATATCGAAGTCCTCGAGCGCCTTCGTGAATGACCGGTGCGCGGCTTCCCGAGTCCGAGAGGCCGAGACCAGCGGCAGCCAGTCGCCGGCGAAGTTCGAGGAACGGTGGCCCAAATGGGTCGCCTGGATCATGATCGCCGCGCCCTCGTCGTGACAGTCTCCAGCGATCGCGGACAGCCACGGAACCACCTCGTCGGTGGACAGGTCGATATTGCCGAACGCGGCCGGCGAGTCCTTCGACACGATGGCCGAACCGCCGATCATCGTCAGCCCGACACCACCGCGGGCCTTCTCCCGGTGATAGAGGCGGTAGCGGTCCTTCGGCATGCCGAGCTCGGTGTACGCGGGCTCGTGCGAGGTCGAGACGATGCGGTTGCGCAGCATGAGTCTGCCGAGCTCGAAGGGCTGGAGCAGCGGATCGGCGGACGCGTCGGTCGCAGCCGTGGTCGGTGCGGGTGTGCCGGTTGCGGGGTCGGCGGTCATGGGTTCCTCCTTCATTGCAGGAACGTCACTGTGAGTGTGGCTCCGTGGCGGAGTCCGGGTGGGTAATCGATTACCGACTACTTAGTTCAATGGTGCGATCTCGCGGTTATGCTGTCAATAGTCGGCGAGCCGATCGCGACTGTGAAGTCATGGCAACCGCGATTCGATGAGGAGTGTGCGATGGAGCGAGTGAGACCGCAGGCCGAATCTCTGCGCGAGCAGGCACTGGGCATCATCCGCGATGCCATCACCTCCGGTGAGCTCGCCGAGGATCGCATCTATTCGGCAGCGGGCCTGGCCAAGCAGCTCGGCATCTCACTCAGTCCGGTGCGCGAGGCGATGATGGCGCTCGTCACCGAGGGGACCGTCGAGGCCGTGCCCAATCGCGGCTTCCGTCTGGTCACCATCACCGAGGCGGACCTCGAGGAGATCATCGCCATCCGCGTTCTCCTCGCGGTCCCCGCCGCCCGCAGCCTGGCCGAGGCCGGCAGCGATGACATCGTCGGTCGCGGCCTAAAAGCTGACGGCGTGCAGGCGGTGACGGACGGGTCGGTGACCGAGACCGGCGGGGCAGCGACCAAATCCGAGGCGATCGTCCGACTGCGCGAACTCGCCGAGGCGACCGTGGACGCGGCCGAGGCCGGCGAATCCGCCGAGTTCTATACGCAGGACCGCAGGTTCCATGAGGCTCTGCTCGAGCACGGCCTCGGCGGGCGTGCCGCCGCGATCAGCCTGCGCCTGCGCGATCAGTCGCGCCTCTACCGACGCCAGGATCAGATCGGGGCCATCGCGGTCGATTCCGCTCGCGAGCTGCCGAGGATCGTCGACCTCATCGAGTCCGGGAACGCCGCCGAGGCGGCCGACCTCGTCACGTCGAACCTCTACTTTTTCAAACGCGTCCCGGCTGACGCCGACGGCGAAGGCTGAGACGCGCTGCGGCGAATCGGTACACCTTTTTCTCAACTGCACACGGAGGAACGTGAGCAGTTCAGAGAAGACAGTGCCAAAAGACCCTTGACTGCCTGTCCACGCCCGCGAACCGCACCGAGAAACGACGAAACGACGCTGGGCCGCCCCGAAACGGGATGGCCCAGCGTCGTTGCACTCGATCAGGCATCGCAGCCGATCAGGTTCTCACCTCGTTCAGGCGGGTGCCTTGTCCGGGTCGATGTCGACGATCGGCATGGACTCGATGTCCATATCCGGGTTGTCGGCCTGGGTGCGAGCCAGCTCCTCGGCCTCCTCGTGGGTGTTCACCGTCGGGAACGAGCCCGGCAGCGGTCGGTGCGCCGATTCCTTCATGAGCAGCACGGCGACGAGTGCGACGACCGAGAAGAACATGATGTAGAACGCGGGCATGTACGAGTTGCCGGTGACATCGATGAGCGCCTGGGCGAACAGCGGCGTGGTGCCGCCGAACAGAGAGACGCCGAGGTTGAACGTCAGACCCATCGCACCGTAGCGCGACGCGGTCGGGAACAGCGCCGGCAGCGTCGAGGCCAGGCAGGCGATGTAGAAGCCGGCTGGCAGGGCGACCATGAACAGAGCCACCATCACTGCCCACATCTCACCGATCTGCATGACAGCGAACGCGGGAACGATGAGGACGATCGTCATGATGGCTGCTGCCAGGAAGACGAACTTGCGGCCCATCTTGTCGGAGAGCTTGCCGATGAGCGGCAGGCACAGCGACATGATGACGAGAACCGGGATCGTGGCCACGGCCGCCTGGACATTCGAGACCTTGACGGTCTCCTCCAGGTAGGTGGGCATGAAGCTCGTCAGCGCGTATCCGACCGTCTGGGAGCCTGCGACGACGGCGATGCCGATGAGGATCTCTTTCCAGAAGTGACGGATGACGCCGATGAGGCCGTGGCGGGCGTACTTGTCGTCCTTGACCTTGACGTCGCGGCCGGCTTCCTCGCTCGATTCGAAGCTCGGGGTCTCCGGGATCTTCAGACGGAACCAGATGGCGACGGCGCCGAGCGGGATGGCGATGAGGAACGGGATCCTCCAGCCGCCGTCGAGCATGGCGTTCTCGCCGTTGATGGACGTGGTGATCACGGTCGTGAGGGCCACGGTTCCGGCGCCGGCGGCGAAGCCCAGGTAAGAGCCGACATCGAGCCACGAGGCCCAGTAGCCGCGGGACTTGTCCGGAGCGAACTCCGAGACATAGGTGGTGGCACCGGCGTACTCGCCGCCGGTGGAGAAGCCCTGGATCATCTTGAGCAGGTAGAGGGGGACGATCACCCACAGGCCGACCTGGGCCGCGGTGGGCAGGACGCCGATGAGGGCGGTGGCGGTGGCCATCGTGGCCATCGTGAAGAACAGGACCTTCTGGCGGCCGATCTTGTCACCCAGCGGTCCGAGCACCATGCCGCCGAGCGGGCGGACGAGGAAGGACACGGCGAAGCCGAGGAGGGTCACGAGCAGACCCATCTGTCGGTCCATGCCTTCGGTGAAGACGGAGGTCATCGTCACGGCCAGGTAGCCGTAGACGCCGAAGTCGAACCATTCCATGAAGTTGCCGACTGTGGTGCCACCGATGGCGGTGCGGATCGATTTGGTTTCGACGACGATGCAGTCATCGGCCTCGAACCGCTTCTGTTTCTTTATTGCACGCCGTTCCTTGCGGGTCGGCTTCTTGTCTTTCTGCGCGGGTCTGTCGTGGCCTTCTGACATCAGTGGTTCCTCGTTTCAGCTGCTGCTAGGCAAGTTGCAGGGCCGAGTCGCCGGAATGGTGCGAACTCTGCGCGGCAGTTGCTGTCGGATTTCGACAATGCAGAACATCCTTGCTTGGTACTCAGGGAGTGTCAACAAAAATTGTGACACAGTTCACGATGAATGCGCCGGATGGCAGATAGCTTCGTTGAAATTCGTCCAGTGGTCCAGAAAATACGCAAGAAGGATGCTGTCTAATTCGCAGTGGCACTTGTCCAGTGGCGTTGTCGGCAGCGACCGGCGGACACGGTGCGGCCCGTGATTGCGCGGAGATCAGTTCCTGACGACGCGATAGGTCTCGAGGCCGGGATCGACGGCGCCGCGGACGTGGCCGGACGGACTCGCCGCCACGGCCTGGAGGAAGTCGACGGTGTCGGCCGTGATCTCCTCGCCGGGCAGGACATTGGGGATCCCGGGCGGGTACGCGGCCAGCGAGCTCACGCTCACTCGTCCGACCGCCTCGGCGGCGGTGACGAGTTCGGAATCGGCGAAATACGCCTCACGCGGGGTCATCGCCAACCGGCCGGCCGTGGGCAGCGGCGGGAGGGCGGCTGCCGGGCTCGTCGCCGTGGCGGAGTCCGCGGTCTCGAGGCGCAGGGACTCCAGTGCGTCGATGAGGCGGCCGATGTCCGGGGACTTTCCGATGCCGATGAGGGCGACGAGGGTGGTCGCTGTCGACATCTCGGGGAAGATGTCGAACTCCTCGGCCAGGCGTTTGCGCACCGTGTGGCCGTCGAGTCCGGTGGCGGTGATGTCGATGGGCAGGCGGAACGGGTCGATGTCGACGACGTCGGCATGGCCGAGGAACTCGCCGGACAGCAGGTGGTAGCGGTCGGTGGCCTCGATCTGCGCGCGGATGTGGCGGATGTTCTCCAGCGAGTTCGTGATCGCCTCGGTCGAGGTCATGAGTGCGCGGCGGGCGAGGTCGATCGAGGCCATGAGGTGGGCGTTCTCGCTCGTCGAAGCGGTCATCATGAATGCCCGGGCCAGTGCCGGTTCGAGGCGATCGGCGAATTCGGTGTCGCCGAGGTGGAGCAGTGCGGACTGGGTGAGCGAGCCCGCGAGCTTGTGCGTGCTCATGATGACGATGTCGGCGCCCTGGGTGACGGGGGAGGCCGGCAGGTCAGGGTGGAAGCCGAAGTGGGCACCCCAGGCGGCGTCGATGATCAGTGCCGCACCTGCTTCGTGCGCCGCCTCGGCGAGGGCTTCGACGTCGGCCACGGCGCCGAAGTAGCTCGGGGTCACGAGGTAGACGGCGGTCACGGGCTCGGGGTGATTGCGGATGGCGTGGCGCAGGGCGTCGGGGGTGACGCCGTGGGCGATGCCGTTGACCTCGTCGACGTTGGGGTAGACGAAGCCGGGGTTGAGGCCTGCCAGCACGATGCCGTCGATGAAGCTCGAATGCGCGCTGCGCTGGGCGACGACACCGGACCCGAGGGTGCCGATGGCCAGGGCGGCCATGCGGTTGCCCTGCGAGGAGCCGTTGGTGAGGAACCAGGTGCGGCGGGCGCCCCAGGCTTCGGCGGCCAGCTGCAGGGCTTCGTCCTTCGGGGTGTCGACGCCGAGGTCGATTCCGTCGAAGAGCGGGGGGATGTCCAGGGATAGGGTGTGCTCGCCGAAGAATTCGGCTTGACCTGCGGAGATACCCTCGGTCGTGCCTCCATGTCCGGGGGTGGACAGGAACAGCGAGTTGCGGTCGGCCGCGTGCGCCAGTGCTTCGGCATAGGGCGCGCGTGACTGCGTGAGGGCAGGATGCATCGGCGACCCCGAGGAGGAGTGCGGGGCCGGGGGCATGGGGGAGTCCTGGTGCACGGTCATGCGTCCAGATTAAAGAGGCGAGCAGGTACGGGAGAATAGCAACTTTCCTCTCCTGCTCTATAGTGAGTATAGAACTCAAAGGGGGAGATCAATGGAACCTCTGGACACCCGCGGCCTCACCGCTCTGCGTGCCGTCGCCGAGACCGGATCCGTCGCCGCGGCCGCCGCCGCGCTGCAGTGGAGCCAGCCGACGGTCAACCATCATCTGCGCAATCTCGAGCGGGCCCTCGGCGCGACTCTGCTCGATCGCACACCGCGCGGATCACAGCCGACGACCGTGGGCAGCCTCGTGGTGACCCGAGCCGTGGAGATCCTCGGACTGTGCCAGCGCCTCGGCGCCGAGGTGGCCCTCTGGCGGGAATCTCAGGCCGTGCCGGTGCGCATCGGGGCCGTGCCCACCGTCGGTGCTCGAGTCATCCCGCGCCTCCACGATCAGCTGCAGGCCCGCCCGAGGTGGCAGACCCGCGACGAGGCGGTCGCCGGCGACCGGACCGACGTGCTCACCGCGGCCCTGGACGTGACGATGGATGAACACGCGAAGCTCGTCTCCCGGCTCGAATCCGGGGACCTCGACCTCGCCCTGCTCGTGTCGACCGATCTCGACCGGACGTGGATCCCGGCGACGCTGACCGCCGCCCACCTGTATTCGGAGCGGCTGTTTCTGTGCGTGCCGAAGACCATCGGACCGATCGGCGTCGACGACCACGGCCGTCCGGACCTCACGGCGCTTGTCTCCCAGACCTGGGCATTCAGCATCGACCCCGGTGATGCCATCGACGAGGTGGTTCGCTCCTTCTGTCTGAGCGCCGGGTTCGAACCCCGCGTGGGGATGAGGATGGATGACTATGCGGCCATTAACCGGATGATCTCGGCCGGTCTGGCGGTGGCGATGATCCCTGAGTCATCTCTGTCGACCGACCCGGACATCACCGTCATCCCGATGCCGCTCAGCGACTGCCGCCGTGACGTCCTGCTCGTCTCCCGGTCCTCGCGACCACAGGGGCGCGTGCGTCACGATCCGATCGTCGATGCGCACAATTCCGCCATCGCCGAGGTGGTCGCCGACGTCCGTACCGTCACGCGGCAGTGGCGGTGACGCTGCGGTTTCAAAGTGGCGGTCAGGATGCGTCTCAGAGTGCGAGGATCGCGGGCACGGTGAGCACGGCGACGTAGTACCCCATGAACTGGACTCCGGCATGCATGCCGATCATCCGGTTGAAGAGCCCGCCGACGAGGCCGACGGTGATCGTCACGCCGAGCGCCAGCAGACCGCCTTCGTAGAGGCAGATGACGCAGATGAGTGCCGCGAACCCGGCGATGATCGCCTCGTGGGAGACCGATCGCATCACCCAGGTCGCCGCCCGGTGGGCGTTCGTCATGACGAAAGGGTAGGCGATGACGATCGCGATCACGGCCGCGATCACGGAGAAGAGCGCAAACTGTCCGGTCGTGAGCAGGTTGTGGAGGTTGTTCGTCGTCCCCGCCTCGGCATCGAGGGTGTAGACCGGCGGAGCGTTGAACAGGGGCGCCGCGGGTCCGGCGGCCACGGGTGAGAGCGGCAGGCCGATGGCGATGAGCGGAATGAGAGTCTCGGCGATATAGGTCGACTCGGTGGTCGCGTTGCGCACCGTGGCCACCGTCGTCAGCCGGTGGTAGCCGTTCTTAATCCGGCTGCCGACGATCTCGCCCATGAGCACGGCCATGGCGACGGGTGAGAAGACGAAGGTCGCCGAGGTGACCGCCGCGGACCCGGTCGTATACGTCAGCTGTGTGCGATCGAGGGTTCTCAGCGGATTCGGGACCCGCCCGCCGGAGCGCGGAACGTCGGGGGCAAGGGCGAATTCGCGTTTGCCCTCCTGTCGCATCGCCTTCCTGCCGGCGGGGGACAGTGTGGCGAAGAGGTCGAAGATGAGCGGGCCGGTGGCAATGCCGAGGAAGAAGGAGGTCGTGAACGTCGCGTCCTTCTGCTCCATGATGAACGCCTGCAGGCCGCTGATGAGCAGGACGAAGGGAATGAGCGCGACGACGGCGGCGAGCTTTCCCTTCAAGGTGTACGCGACGAGGACGGCCGCAGCCACGAAGATCCACGGAGCCACGGACTCGATGCCCTCGGCGAAGGGAGTGAGGACGAGAGCGAAGAGGATGGACAGCGGAATCGCGATGATCACGGCGATGACGCCGCCGGAGATCGCCTTCTGCAGGGCCAGGTGCGGCACGCCCAGGGCGCGCAGAAGTTGGGCTTCGCGCAGCATCGGCACCGCGGTGGTGTCACCGGGTATGCCCAACAGCGTCGTCGGCACCGCATGAGAGATGTGCTTGGCGATGACCGCGGCGAGGAAGAAGGCGATGACACCGGCAGGCGGAACACCAAGGAGGATGACAAGCAGAGCGATGGGAGCGACGGTCGCCGTCTCATCCGTTCCGGAGATGAGTCCGATGCCGGTGAAAAGAACAGCGGCGAGCACCGCCATGCCGATCGCCCAGAGGATCGGTTCGAGAAGGTCCGCGCTCACTGTTGTTCGTCCGTCTTCCGTGCGCCGCTGCCGTCATCGGCAACGTGGCTCCGATGGTTCTCGAGGAGGGCATCGAAGAGACCGAGCGCCCGCACCTCGGCCTGCACCGCCTCGGGGAGTTCACGCGGATCGCCGAGGTCGCCGTACTCCTCGACGATCTCGTCGATGATCTCCTGCCGACTGCGCGTGTCGGTCGTCGGGCTCGTGATCACGCGTTTGGGTTTGAACAGGAGACCGGTGATCACGGCACCGAGGATGCACCCGAGAATGCCGATGAGCAGAGCATAGGAGTGGCCGAGCTCCGTTTGACCGGCCGCGGCGAAGAGATGATCGGCGACGAGATAGGCGGTGACCGCGATGCCGACGGAGATGGCGATGCCGCCGGTGAGGTGTCGGGAGTCGACGGTGTCATTCCACACTTCGATCAGGTGCGGCATCCTTACCCGCCTTCGGCTCGATGGTGATTGCTACTGAGTCAGGATACCCACCTGAGATTCGGTGCCGGGCGGATCGACGTCCGCCCGGCACCTCGTGATTCTCGATGAGGCGCTCGCCGGCGCCTCGTCGGTTCAGCTCGTCAGCCGGCCGCAGGTGCTCCCGCATGCTCGGTTTCGCGCACCACGGGCAGCTCGCACGTCGTCGGAGCGACCTGCCGGTAGCCGGAGAGGAACGTGTCGAGGCGTTCGACCGCCTCGGTGAGCACCTCGACGGAGGGCAGGGTGACGAGTCGGAAGTGGTCGGGCTTGGGCCAGTTGAAGGCTGTGCCGTGGGAGACGAGGATCTTCTGTTCGCGCAGCAGGTCGAGGGCGAACTGCTCGTCATCGGTGATGCCGAACTTCTCGACATCGAGCTTCGCGAACATGTACAGCGCACCGTCGGCTCGGTGGGCCGAGACGCCGTCGATCGAATTGAGCCCCTCGTAGGCGACCTGCATCTGCGCGCCGAGGCGGCCGGTCGGCAGAACGAGGTCGTCGATCGACTGCTTCCCGCCGAGGGCCGCTTGGATCGCGTGCTGGGCCGGAACGTTCGAGCACATGCGCATATTCGCGAGCAGCTTGATGCCCTCGAGGTAGCTGTGCGCTTCGTCCAGCGGTCCGGTGATCGCCAGCCAGCCGGAACGGTAGCCGGCGACCCGGTAGGCCTTCGACAGTCCGGAGAAGGTCAGGCACAGAACGTCGTCGCCGGTGAGGGTGGCCATGTTGACCAGCTCGACGCCGTTGTAGGTGATCTTCTCGTAGATCTCGTCGGAGAAGACGATGAGTCCGTGGCGGCGGGCGATGTCCGCGATCTTCTGCAGCGTCTCCTTCGAGTACACCGCCCCGGTCGGGTTGTTCGGGTTGATGACGACGATTCCGCGGGTGCGTTCGGTGATCCGGGACTCGAGGTCGTCCAGGTCCGGCTGCCAGGCGTCCTCTTCCGCACAGCGGTAGTGGACGGGGGTGCCGCCGGACAGCGCCACCGAGGCGGTCCACAGAGGGTAGTCGGGTCCGGGCACGAGGATCTCGTCGCCGGGGTTGCACAGCGCCTGCAGACTGAGCGTGATGAGCTCGCTGACTCCGTTGCCGAGGAAGACTTCGTCGGTGCCGAGATTGTGGATGCCGCGGGTCTCGTAGTACTGGACGACGGCACGGCGGGCCGACAGGATTCCCCGCGAGTCGGAGTAGCCCTGCGTCACGGGCAGGTTCGCGGCGATGTCCTGGACGATCGCCTCGGGGGCTTCGAATCCGAAGGGGGCAGGGTTGCCGATGTTGAGCTTGAGGATCGTGTGCCCGGCGGCTTCCATCGCCTGGGCCTCTTCGAGGACGGGTCCTCGAATGTCATAGAGGACATTGGCCAACTTCGACGACTGCCTGAACATGTGAACCGAAAAACCTTTCATACGACTGCTGCTACATCCACGCTAGGACCCCCGCCGAGGTGGTTCTGACCAAACAGAGGCCCGTTTCCCAGACCTTTGCTCGGTTCGGAGGACCGTTGTGCAGACCTTTTGCAACCGGGCCTCACGATACTCTGGGGAGCATGGCGGATGTGAAGCCGGGGCCCCGCCGGAGGGGGCGCCCGCGTAAGGAAAGCGGCAGTGACGCACGGGCAGCGATCACCGATGCCGCTTCGGCCGAGTTCGCCGAGAAGGGCTATGACAAGGCGTCGATCCGCGGCATCGCCCGCCGCGCGCAGGTCGACTCCGCACTCGTCCATCACTATTTCGAGTCCAAGGCCGGCCTCTTCGCCGAGGTGGTCAAGCTTCCCGTGCGGCCGGACCGCATCATCCGCTCGGCTTTGGGCGTCCCGGACGACCGCCTCGGCGAGTCTCTCGTGCACACGGTGCTGGGTGCCTGGGAGCAGACAAGCGTGAAGTCGATCGGGGTGACCGTTCTGCGTTCTGCTGTGAGCGATTCGGCGGCCGGCCGTCTGATCAGACAATTTCTCCTGCGCGAGCTCAAAGGAGCATTGGCGGGAAGGATCGCGGACAGCGGCGTCGACCGCGCCGAGGCCGATCTGCGGGCCACGCTCGTTCTCACGCAGATGGCGGGTGCGCTCATGTTCCGTCACGTCCTCGAACTCGAACCGCTGACATCGATGCCGGTCGACGATCTCACCGCACGCTTGGCACCGGCCGTGCAGGGGCATCTCGATGGAGTCGGCGACGCGATGTGAGCCCGAACGACGCCTGTGTGGACACACCGCGCATCGGCGAAGGGGCTGCGGTCAAGAAATCGTCCCGTGAGAACCCTTGACCGGAGCACTCTAGAATGTCATATTCAGCACATGATGAATAAGTCGGTGGAAGCACGAGGACTGACGATCCGGAGGGGTCGTCGGACAGTCATCGACTCACTGGATCTTGATGTGCCCAGGGGTGCGATCGTCGGACTGCTGGGTCCCAGCGGCAGCGGGAAGACGACGCTCATGCGGGCCGTCGTCGGTGTGCAGATCGTCGCGGGCGGACGTGTGCAGGTGCTCGGACGGCCTGCCGGATCGGCGGCCCTGCGGCATCGGGTCGGCTATATGACCCAGTCGGCGAGCATCTACGAGGACCTCAGCGTGCGGGCGAATCTGCGCTACTTCGCACGGGTGCAGGGAGCCCCGAAGGCCGATGTCGACCGTGTGCTCGAACGCACGGACCTCACCGGGCAGGCAGATCAGCTGGCCCGGACGCTCTCAGGCGGTCAGGCCAACCGGGTGTCCTTGGCCGCGGCGATGCTCGGTTCCCCGGATCTGCTCGTTCTTGACGAGCCGACGGTGGGACTCGACCCAGTCCTGCGCAATGATCTGTGGGATCTCTTCCGCGGGCTCGCCGAGGAGGGGACCACGCTGATTGTGTCGAGCCACGTCATGGATGAGGCCACACGCTGTGACCGGCTGCTGCTCATGCGGGAGGGCGCGATCATCGCCGATACGACACCGGACGATCTGCTCGCAGGCACGGGGGCCGCCTCGGCGGAGGAGGCGTTCCTCGACATCATCGAGAAGGACACGGCCGGTGAAGGACATGCCGGGCACGGACGCCGGCCGGGGACCCATCTGCTCTCCCGGAACGCGAACGGCACCGGTCGACCAAGCCACGATCGGCGGGGCCGCGGGACGAAGAAGGGAGGTCGGCGATGAACCCGATGCGCACCCTGGCCACGACGGGGCGTGTGCTCACCCAGATCCGCAATGACCCGCGCACGATCGCCCTGCTGCTCATCGTCCCGAGCCTCCTGATCGGCCTGGTGGCGTGGATCTTCGATGAGACCGAGGTGTTCGCCGATATCGGGCCGGCGATGCTTGCGCTCTTCCCGTTCATCGTCATGTTCCTCGTCACCAGCATCGCGACCCTGCGCGAACGCCGCAGCGGAACGCTCGAGAGGCTGCTGTCGATGCCGTTGGGGCGCGGTGACTTCATCCTCGGCTACACCTTGGCGTTCGGACTGCTTGCCGTCGTGCAGACGGCCGTGGCCGTCGGCTACGCGACCCTGGTGTGCGGTCTGGAGATCGAAGGGCCGGTCTGGCTGCTATTCGTCGTGGCGATCGCCGATGCGCTGCTTGGTACGGCTTTGGGCCTGCTGGCCAGCGCTTTTGCACGTACCGAGTTCCAGGTCGTGCAGTTCATGCCCGTCTTCGTGTTCCCGCAGATCCTGCTCGGCGGGATCTTCCTCCCGCGTGATCAGCTGCCCGACGTGCTCGAGGTGATCGGCGACTGGCTGCCGCTCTCGCACGCGATCGATGCACTGGACGCGGTGTCGACCGGTGACGAGGACACCGCCTATATCTGGCTGAGAGTGCTCTTCATCGCCTGCTGGATCGTCGGCGCCGTCATCGTCGGTTCGCTCACCCTGCGCCGCCGGAGGCCGTGAGGTGCGGCGGCACTTTAGTCATCTAAGTCTTCAGGCAGCTCGTCCTATTTGCTCGCCAGTCTGCTGGCCAGACCTCATCTGAAGGCCCATGGAGCCACGGCCCGCTAAGCCGGAAGCAATATGCCCGGCGACGCCCTTCCGATACCACGAGATCTGACGATGGGCTGGGACCGTCTTTGGTGAGATATGCAGTGGCACATCGGCGGTAGTGGTGCCACCCTAGGCACATGGATCAGGTAAACCAGGCGCCGAGTCTTCTTCTGCTGGCTGCCGGCAGCGGTACTCGGATGGGCGGGCCGAAGGCACTGCTGCGGTACGCGGACGGCACAGCGCTGCTGACCGCGCAGGTCGAGAAGATGCTGACGGCGGCAACCGCACGAGGACTCGCCTCGGACGTCATCGTCGTGCTCGGCCCGATGTCGGCGCAGGCGTCCCTTCTGGTGCCCCGCAGCGCACGGATCGTCGAATACTCGGACCACCTTCAGGGCCTGAGCACCTCCTTGATCGCAGGGCTGAATGCGGTGCCGAACAGGGCCGCCGGTGTCGTCATCTCACTGCTCGACCTGCCCGACGTCCCAGCTGAGGCATACGGGCGCCTGCTCGATGCGACTGCCCCCGCAAATCTCGCCCGCGCGCACTGGAACTCGGTCCCCGGCCACCCCGTCGCCCTCGGTCGCGAACACATCGCCGAAGCGCTCGCGGTCGCGGCCGGGGACAAGGGACTGCGGACCATGCTCAAGCGTCACTCGGGCAGCAGCGACGTCACCAGCGTCGAGTGCGCGGACCTGCTGCCGCCGGGCCACGACGGGCTAGCCGATGTCGACACCCCGGAAACCGCAGCCCGATTCGGACTGCATTTGGAAGGAACACGCTCATGACACAGATCGCTTCGACCAAAACACCCGACGCACAGAGAGTTGCCATCGTCTCCGGCACCGGGAAGACCGGGCGCGCGATCGCAGACGCAGTAAGTGCCGCAGGCCATGTGCCGGTCCCTCTCGGGCGGAGGGACCTGACCGATCCCACTGCCGCTCTGCGCGGCTGTCACGCCGCCTACCTCATGGCCCCTAACCTGCACAGCGACGAACTCGGGCTAATCGAGATGCTCCTCGATTCCTCACACAGAGCAGGTATCGAGCGCATCGTCTATCACTCGGTAGCTGCTCCCTACGCACCCTCAATGCCGCACCACCTCGCGAAGGCCGAGGCCGAGGACCGAGTGCGCAGAAGCTCTCTGCCTTTCACGATCGTCCAACCCTGCGCATACATTGAGAACCTCCTGCCCGGACTGCGCGAGACTCCACCCGCCATCAGTGTCGCCTACAGCGCCGACACTCCCTTCGGGCTCATCGGTCTGCGCGATGTCGGTGAGGCGGCCGCGCGGCTGCTCACGACCGAGGACCACCTCGGCGCGACCCTTGAGCTCGGCGGACCGGAGCTCGTCAGCGTCGGGGACGTGGCTCGGGCCGCAGGACAGGTCCTCGGCGCGATGGTGGGCATCGAGGTGACGAATCCAGCGGCCTGGTCCGCGGCGCAGGAGGCCCGCGCCGATTCCGGCATTGACGCCCGTGAACGCGCATGGCTGACGGCGATGTTCGACTACTACGACCGCTACGGACTGCCCTGTGGCAGTGCCGGGATCCCGGCGATCCTCGGGCGCGAGGCCCGCAGCCTCGATGAGGTGCTCGCCGAGGAGCTGCACACCAGCCTCGGCGAGAGCCGGTTGTGAACTCTCGCCAACAGACGTACTCGCGTTTGTCAGCTCTTGCCGGTTCAGTCAGCGTGGGCACCGGGAAAGATGGTGACAAATCCCACGCGACCTGGAAGGACGAAGATGTCGCCCCACGCTCCACGGATCCGCATCGGCATTGACACCGGCGGAACATTCACGGACATCGTCGCATTCGACGAATCCACCGGCACACTGACGACGACGAAGACTCCGTCGACGCCGTCGAACCCAGCCGACGGGTTCATCAACGGCATCGATAAGGTGCTGGGCATGCTCGGCGACTCGGTCTCAGCGGAGCACATCAGTGCCGTCAGCCACGGCACGACCGTCGCGACGAACCAGCTGCTCGAGGGCAAGCTCGACCGTCTCGGCTTCATCACCACCGAAGGCTATGAGTTCGTCCTCGAGATCGCCCGTCAGGCAGTGCCCGACGGCTACGGCAACTCCTATTTCTGGGTCAAGCCCGATCGCATCGTCCCCGCCGACCTCGTCAAGACCGTGTCGGGTCGCCTCGACTTCGAAGGCGGCGAGGTCCGTCCCTTTGATGAGGCGCAGGCCCGCGAGGTCGCCCAGTGGTTCAAAGATCAGGGCGTGATGACGCTGGGCGTGAACTTCCTCCACGCCTACGCCAACCCAGTCCATGAGCAGAGGATGCGGGAGATCCTCACCGAGATCCACCCCGAGGCTACGGTCTCGCTGAGCTCCGAGGTGCTGCGCGAATACCGCGAGTACGAGCGTTCGATGACCACCCTCGTCGACGCGGCCGTCAAACCGAAGGTCTCGAAGTACGTGCACAACATCCACGAACGCCTCGACGCCTACACCGGCGCCGGCGAGGACTCCGCTCTGCCCTTCTACATCATGAAGTCCAACGGCGGGGTCCTCTCCGCCGAAGAGGTCGTCCACCAGCCCATCACCACCGTGCTCTCAGGGCCGGCCGCCGGTGCGCTCGGCGCCGGGCTCATCGCCCGGGAAGCGGGCTTCGACCAGGTGCTCACCTGTGACGGCGGCGGCACCTCGACCGACGTCACCGTCGTCATCGACGGAGAACCGGCCCTGACCACCGAGGGCACCGTCGGCGCTTACCCCTCGAAGATCCCGATGATCGACGTCGTCACCGTCGGCGCCGGCGGCGGCTCCATCGCCTGGACCACACCGGAGGGCCAGCTCAAGGTCGGCCCCCAGTCCGCGGGAGCCGATCCCGGCCCCATCTGCTACGGCAACGGCGGCACCGAGCCGACGATCACCGACGCCCACGTCTTCCTCGGGCGGATCCCGCCCCACCTCCTCGGTGGGGAGATACCGCTCGACGTCGACGCGGCGAAGTCCGGCATCGCCCGGATTGCCGAACGCCTCGAGCTGAGCGCGGAGAAGGCGGCGACCGGCATCCTCGAGATCTCCGCCTGGAATCAGGCCAATGCCTTGCGCCAGATCTCCGTCCAACGCGGACTCGACGTCCGTGACTTCATGCTCGCGACCTTCGGCGGCTCCGGCTCCCTGCTCGCCTGCACCCTCGTCGACGTCCTCGACCTCGCCGGCGTTGTCGTCCCCCACGACCCAGGCAACGTCTCGGCGTACGGTCTGCTCACCGTCGACGTGAAGAACGACTACGTGCAGACCAACGTCTGCCGCGACGACCGCCTCGACATCGCCGAGGTGGCCGATCTCTTCACGGGACTCACAGCCCGGGCCGCCGCCGCACTCGACGGTGAGGGCTTCCCCGCCTCGGCGCACCAGTTCGACCGTTCGGTCGACCTGCGCTACTTCGGCCAGGCCTTCGAGGTCCGCGTCCCGGCACCGGCGGGCGCGATCACGAGAGAATGGGCCGATGAGGTGACCCGAGCCTTCCACGCGGAGCACCGCAAGCTCTACGGCTACGACTTCGCCGCCGCCGACGACCAGTTCGTCGAATGGGTCAACCTCCGTGTGTCCGGCATCGGACCGATCACACGTCCGGAGACTCGCAGCATCGCCTCGGCCGACGGTGCGCCCGCCCTCGACAAGAGGGCGAAGACCGGTCACCGCCCCGTCTGCTTCGCCGCCGCCGACGGCTTCGTCGACACCCCGGTCTACTGGCGCGAGGAGCTGCTGGCCGGTGACGAGATCGCGGGGCCCGCGATCATCGAGGAGTTCGGTTCGACGGTGCCTCTGCACCCCGAGTTCAGCGCGCGCATCGATCGCGCGGCCAACATCATCATCACCCGCACCACCGGTCAGGAGGACAGCAAGTGACTACCACAGCCGACACGAGCGCCGTCGATTCGGGTTCGATGCTGCGCACCGAACCCCTGACCGGCCAGGAGCTCGCCGACTACATCGCCGCCTCGCCGATCAACTCGGCCGGTCTGCCGACTGCCTACGAGCACGGCAACCGCCTCACCGCGGAAGGGTCGAGCGTCGACCCGATCATCGTCGAGATCGTCGAAGGCACCCTGGCCAGTGTGGAGATGGAGGTTGAGACCTCGATCTCGCGCACCTCACGCTCCCCGATGATCCGCGATGCCCATGACTTCCGCGCCGGTATCCACGACCGACAGCTGCGCAAGCTCACCGGCCGTTCGTACTCCGCACTCGTCCACCCAGTCGTCCGGGACTTCCCCATCGAGGAGATGCGTGAAGGCGATGTCTTCTTCCACAACGACGTCTACGAATCCGAAGGCGGCATCGGCCACCTGCCGGACATGTGCGTGACCGTTCCCGTCTTCGCCGAGGGACGGGTCGTGTGCTTCGTCCAGGCCTTCGGCCACCACGACGACATCGGCGGGGCGTGCCCCGGTTCGATGCCCTCAGGGGCGACGAGCGTCTTCGAAGAGGGCCTCATGATCCCGCCGATCAAGTTGTGGTCCGAAGGGGTTCCGAACAGGTCCGCACTGCGGATCATGTCGCGCAACTCCAGGATGCCGGATTCGCTGTCGGCCGATCTCGACGCCGAGTGCTCGGCCTGCCTGATGGGTGCTCGTCGTCTCTCGGAACTCTTCACCCGCTACGGAGTCGAGACCGTCGAAACGGCCTTCGACGCGATACTGCAGAACTCCACTGAGATCTACCGCCGTGAGATCCTGTCGAAGATCCCCGACGGCCAGTACGTCTGGGAGGACTATGCCGAGCACGACGGCGTCTCGGACCCCATGCTCCACACCCAGCGCATCACGTTGACGAAGACGTCGACCGGGGGACCGGACGACGGACCGCGACTTATCGTCGACTTCACGGGCACCGCCGCCCAGGCCGCGGGACCGATCAACCACTGCGGTGACTATGTGGGCGGAAACTTCCTCAAGAAGTGGCTCGCCCCGATCCTGCGCAACCTCGCCGACACCCCCGAGCGGATGGGCGAACTCGACGTCAACGAGGGCATTGTGCCGCTCATCGAGATGCGCTTCCCGGAGAAGGGTACCCTGCTCACCCCCGAGTTCCCCGGACCGACGAACGCACGCACGTTCGTGATTCTCCGCCTCCTCGGCGTCCTCGCCGGCGTAGTCGCGAAGGCCGTGGACGGCCGCATGCCCGCGGACCAGGAGACGATCCGCTACACCGGGGTCTACGGCAAGGACCGCGATGGCAAGGACTACCTCATGCGCGAGGTCCTCGGCGGAGGCTCCGGCGGACGCTACTACTCCGACGGCGAGGACACGATCCACGTCGTCCCCGACTCCCGGAACCTGCCCACCGAATTCACCGAGTCCCGGTTCCCGTTCCGCGTCGAACGCCTCGGTCTGGCCGTCGACTCAGGCGGTGCCGGTCGTTACCGCGGAGGCCTCGGCTACGAGAAGCACATTCGGATGCTGCGCGACGGGCACTTCATGTCGATCGCCGACCGTTCGATCCTCGCATGCTGGGGGGTCAAGGGCGGAAAAGCGGGCAGGCCGTTCGAAGTGACCATCGATCCGGGAGGTCCGAACGAACGTCAGATCGATGCGCTCGCCGATGCTGAGGTCATCAGAGCCGGTGAGGTCGTTCGGATCCGCACCACGGGCGGTGGAGGCTGGGGCGACCCCCTCGACCGTCCGATCGCCGAGGTGGTCCGCGACGTCAGCTGGGGCAAGGTGAGCATCGCCGGCGCTCGTGAGTCCTACGGAGTCGTCGTCACCGCCGATCCGAGCGCATCCGTCGGCGCCGATGCCGCCGGAGTCGACGGTGCCGAGGCCGACGAGGCGGCCACGACCGAGCTGCGCGAGCAGATGCGGGCCACCCGGGATGCGAACGAGCCCTTCTTCGATCGTGGACCCGGCTATGCCCAGCTGACCGTCGACGGAGCCTCAGCTGCGGCGGTCGACTGGCTGTGAGGGTCCTCGTCGCCCTCGGCGGCAATGCGATGACCGGGCCCGACGGAGATCCGTCTCCGTCGGCCCAGCAGCGCGCGATCTCCGCCGCGGCCGTGCATCTGGCCGATCTCGCCGCAGCCGGACACGAACTCGTCATCACCCACGGCAACGGGCCGCAGGTCGGCAACATCCTGCGCAAGAACGAACTCTCCGCTCACGAGCTGCCGCCTGTGAGCCTCGACTGGTGCGGAGCACAGACCCAGGGCACCATCGGCTTCACGATCGTCAGCGCCCTCGAACTCGAACTCGCAGCCCGCGGGCTGGGGAACAGGGTCGCCGCCGTGGTCACCCGCACCGTCGTCGACCCCGACGACCCAGCGTTCGCCGATCCGGTCAAGCCGATCGGGTCCTATCAGGATGCGGATTTCGCCGCGGAGATGACCGCTCATGGCCAGACCTGGAAGGACTTCGGCGACAAGGGGTGGCGTCGCGTTGTGGCCTCTCCGGACCCCGTCGAGATCCTCGAGACTCCGATGATCTCCTTCCTTGCGGACTCCGGCTGGATCGTCGTCGCCGCTGGCGGGGGCGGCATTCCCGTCCTACCCGCGGACCGGGGCTGTGCCGGGGTATCCGCGGTCATCGACAAGGACCTCAGCGCTGCGAAGCTCGCCGCCTCGGTGGATGCGGATCTGCTCATCATCGCCACCGATGTGCCCTGTGCGGTCGCCGGCTTCGGCACTCCGGACGCGAGCGATGTCGGTGCCGTCACCGCAGCCGAGCTCAAAGCCCTGCGTGCCACCGGCACCTTCGCCTCCGGTTCGATGGGGCCGAAGGTCGACGCGCTGCTCGACTTCGTCGACAACGGTGGATCACGAGCCGTCATCGCCGAGCTCTCGCAGCTCGCCTCGGCAGTAACCGGGAGAGTCGGCACCGCCGTGAGTTCGCACGGTCAGGCGCACTCGGATGATCGGGTGGCAGCGGACGTTCGAGAGAGCAGAGACGATCAGTAGACTCGACTCGGGAGGAGGCGACGCAGCCATGACGATCTTCGACGATCCCCGTTTTTTGGCACAGGAGCTGGAGCGCGTGGGGCACATCGTCGCACCCGAACTTGCGACCACCTGTGTGCTCGCCCACCGCCTCGGCAAACCTCTGCTGTGCGAGGGCTCCCCGGGCGTGGGCAAGACGAGTCTGGCTCGAGCGCTCGCCCGCGCCTCCGGCGGCTCTTTCATTCGGCTGCAGTGCCACGACGGGCTCGAGGCCAGCCAAGCGCTCTACGACTGGGATTTCGCGAAGCAGATCCTCCACGTGCGCACGATCGAGGCGGCGTCCAGCTCGGCGGGGGAGCGCATCGACGCGATCTGCCTCGACGATGAGCTCCACGACCGGGCCTTCTTGCTCGCCCGTCCGATCCTGCGCGCGATCGAGGACTCGCGGGGACTCGGGCCCGACGAGGCGCGACCGGTGCTGCTTATCGACGAGATCGACCGCGCCGGCGACGAATTCGACGCTCTGTTGCTCGAGGCGCTCGCCGACTGGTCGGTCACCGTGCCCGAACTCGGCACGATCTCGACGCAGACTCCGCCGCTGGTCATCCTCACCTCGAACCGCACCCGCGACCTCCACGACGCCCTGCGCAGGCGCTGCCTCTACCAGTGGTTCGACCAGCCCGGCGCCGAGGCTGAATCACGGATCCTCTCCCTGCACGTCCCCGAGGCCGACGAGTCCCTGCGCCGGGCCGTCATCGCTGCGGCCAACCGACTCCGCAGCGCCGATCTGCTCAAACCTCCCGGCACCGCCGAGGCCATCGACTGGCTGCGCGCCCTGCACGCCCTCGGCCTCGGCGAACTCGACGACCCAGCGATCGCGGCGACGATCTCCGCCGTCCTCAAGGACGCCGACGACCTCGCCCCCGCCCGCACAGTTCTCAGCCCATTCGGAGGGGATGGAACGTGAGGACCCTGACGGACACCTTCCTGACCCTTGGCATCCGGTTGCGGGCCGCGGGACTGCCTGCAGACCCGGACGCGGTGCGGTCGCTTATCACGGCCGCGGCCTGCCTCGACCCGCTCGATCCGCAACAGGTTCGAGCCGCGTCTCGGGCGCTGACCTGCACCCGACCCGAACATCTGCGCCTCCACGATGCGATCTTCGACGCCGTCTTCGGACTGGCAGGCAGACAGGATGCGGAGGAGCCGAGCATCGACGTCGAATATCCCCGGCCCGAGATGAGCACAGAGGGCGCAGGCGGGGAGGCGAGCGAGATCACCGAAGCTGCCCGGACCGAACATCTGCGCCATGTCGATCTCGGGTTCGAACACGGCAGCGAAGCTGCCGCGCTCATCGACGGCCTCGTCTTCCGACCACCGCGCGGCCTTGCACATCGGACTCGCTCGGGTCACACCGGCATCATCGATGCCCCTCGGATCCTGCGTCGGCTCATCCGCAACGAGGAGATCTCAACCATCCCGCGGAGGCGCAGTCTCTATCGCCGGCGCCCCGTCACCCTCGTCGCCGACGTGTCCGCCTCGATGACGGTGTGGCGGGAGCCCGCGCTGCGTTTCCTGGCTCGCGGCTCTGCAGTGCTGGGAGCCCGTTGTTTCACGGCGGGGACCCGCCTGACCAGAGTCGACCTGGGCCCACGAGCTGCGGCCGGACACGGGCGAGGAGGCAGCGGTGTCGCTTCGGCGTTGGATGAGGTCCTCGACGCGGGAGCCGGGACGCGCCTCGGCGATTCTCTGACCGAACTCCTCAGTGGGCGGATGAAGGACCTGGTACGCGGCAGCACCCTCGTCGTCATCAGCGACGGCTGGGAACACGGGGACTGTACGGAGCTCGACATCGCCTGCGCGCGGCTGGCCCGACTCAGCCATCGGTTCCTCTGGGTCAATCCCCGCGCCGGACGCGCAGGATTCGAAGCGCGCACTCGGGGCCTGGCCGTCGCCGCGGCACATGCTGAGGCCGTGCTTCCGGCGACCACCGTCGCCCAGTGGCAGAGGGTTGCCGACTTCATGGCGGCACGGGCATCGGCGCACGGCGCCGGCGTCGTTGGCGCCTTCGCGCTTCCGCGAGCTGTCGGTGGGCCTGTGACCGCCGTACCCGCGACTGTGGCCACAGTGCCGACAGCGACTGGTCAGGAGGCGCGCGCATGAACGAAGCCGACGCGATCCTCGCCTGGCTCGACGCAGGTCGGAACTTAGCGCTCGCCGTTGTGACGAAGACCTGGTCATCGGCGCCGCGACCGGCGGGCGCGATGATGGCCGTCGCTGCGGACGGACAGGTCATCGGCAGCCTCTCGGGCGGGTGCGTCGAATCCGCCGTGCACGAACTCGCACTCGAGGTCCTCAGCACCGGTCGTGCGGCCTCGGCCCACTACGGAACGAGCGATGCGGAGGCTTTCGCAGTCGGGCTGGCCTGTGGAGGAGAGATCGACGTCCTCGTCACCCCCGTCCTCGAGCCCGCCACTGTCTCCCGGCTGCGGATCTACCTCGAGGCGGTCTCCGGATCCCGTGCGGCAGCACTGGCTCTCGAGCTGCCGGGAGCCACCGAGGAGGATGGCGCAGAACTTGACGGACCGAGCCGCATTCTCGCCCTCGACGCAGAGGGGAGAGCGCACGGTGACTTCGCTCATGATCGCCTCACCGAACACATCTCCACCGACGCCCGAGCGATGATCGCCGACGGCGCCGCCGGGATCCTCGAATACGATGAGACGGGACGTCGCCTCGGCTCGGGCACTCGCGTTTTCGTCACCACCTCGACGCCTCCGCCGCGCCTGCTCATCTTCGGTGCCATCGACTATGCCGCGGCCCTGGCAGAACTCGGCCGGTTCCTCGGCTACCGAGTCACGGTCTGCGATGCCCGGCAGGTGTTCACCACCACAGAGCGCTTCCCCGCGGCCCATGAGGTCGTCGTCAGTTGGCCTCACCGCTACTTCGCCGCCGAGGCCGCAGCTGGTCGCATCGATGCCTCGACCGTGGTTGCCGTGCTCACCCACGACCTCAAGTTCGACGTCCCGGTACTCCTCGAGGCCGTCCGGTCTGCGGCCGACTATGTCGGTGCGCTGGGGAGCCGACGCACCCACGCCCAGCGCACCGAGGCTCTTCTCGAGGCCGGGGCGAGCGAGGAGGAGATCGCGCGGATTCACGGTCCCATCGGCCTCGACCTCGGCGCACGCTCTCCAGAGGCGACCGCGCTCTCGATCCTCGCCGAAGTGCTCGCCGAGAGGTCGCAGGGCACCGGGGTGTCCCTGAGCGTGACCACCGGAGCGATCCACCGCTGACGGCGGTCTGCCCCGGTGGGCGCAGGGCATCAGCGCCGCTGTGCGCTCAGGCCCTCGACCGCCGAGGTGAAGCAATCGGCCGGTGGCGTGACGAGTCCCGCGCCCACCTGGCCCACCCCGGCGACCTTTCCGGCCATCCCGGTGTTGATCTGCGGTAGGACGTGGGTACGGAGCACCTTCGCGAGGTCGATTCCGCTCGGCACCCCGCGGAACTCGAGGACGGGGATCTGGTGCTGGGGATGCTCGCCGAGGGTGATCTCATACATCCGGCGGGTGGTGTCGACCGCGAAGGAGACGTCCCCACCGACGAGACGCACGACCGCGGGAGCTGCGGCCATCGCGAGGCCGCCGATGCCCGCGGTCTCCGTGATCGCGGAGTCGCCGATGTCGGGATTGGCGTCCTCGACGCCGTAGGAGCCGAGGTAGAGACCGTCGGCGATCTGCGCCGGGCCCGAATACCACTGCTCACCGGTGCCGGCGAGCTGAATGCCGAAGTCCGTGCCGTTGCGGGCCATGGTGACGACGAGAGTCGAGCCGGGCACCCCCTTCGCCGCCGCCATGGCGAGCTTGCACGTCGGCATGACGAGGTTGAGCGCGAAGTAGTCGTTAGCCCCGAGGAAGCGCGCGACCTCGGCGAGGTCGTCAGCGGGGAAGTCGAGGGTGAAGAGCTTCGGCATGATGTCACGGAGGAAGAGCAGGGTCGCCGTCCGATTGCGGTTGTGCCCCTCGTCCCCGGACTGGAGCATCTGCGTGACGTAGTTCTTCGTGTCCAGCGGCCCGGTGGCGGCCACGGCCGCGGCGAGCACGGGGCCGAGCACGTCGCGCATCCAGTTCAGGCGAGTGAGCACCTCCTCGTTGTTCGCTCCGTAGCGCAGCACCTTGCCGAGGCCCTCGTTGAGAGAGCAGTAGGCGCGATTGCCGTGGACCGGGTCGACGAGCTCGAACATCCACATCGAGGGGCTGACCACGCCGGCCATCGGTCCGACCGCGTCACGGGAATGGCAGGGGGCGAAAGAGAAACGGCCATCGGCGAGACCGGCCTCCGCTGCCTCCAGAGTCTCGGCGAGTCCTTCGAAAACGACGGCGCCGGCCAGAGCCCCACGCATCGGGCCAGAGGCTCGGTCCCACTCGAGCGGAGGGCCCGAGTGGAGGAACTCGTCCTCGCGCAGTCCGAGGCATTCGCGAGCCGGTCGCAGTCCCACGACCTCGGCTCCGGCAGAAAGCATGCGCTCGAGCGCTTGTGCGTTCGCCTCCCGGCGACGGGGGTCCGCCATCACCTGATAGAGCGCGGCGGGATCGCCGAGGGCGGGCTTCCACTGAACCTCCGTCACAGGCACCGCCTGGGCACGCAGCTCCTCGGCGAAGAGGCTCAGGCCCACGGAGACCACGGAGGGCGCGGTTTCGAGCAGGCCCGAGAGGCTCTGGGCGCCGGTTGAGTGCGATGACAGTGCGGCGGGGATGCGCTCCGGTGGCACTGAGGATTCGATGACCGTGCTCATCTGTGCCTCGCAGCCGAGGTGGGCGAGTGCACGGCAGCACGCCTCGGCGTTCGAGAGGAATACCTCGGCGTCGGCGGCGACGAGCGCGCGGACGGCGGCAGAGAAGTCCTGCGGATCGGCGCTCGTGCCGATGAGGCTGACGACGACGGGCAGGACCCGGCCTTCTTCGGCAGCCGTCGACTTGGCATCGGTGATCGCTGCGGCCAGCTCATCGGCGGGATCCGCGTGGGCGCCGTGGCCGAGCACGAGGTCGAGCAGCAGCACACCGGCTCGGGGGCCGAGGTTCCTGATCGCCTGCAGACGCAGCGAGGGGTCGATCATCGGGTGGGCGCGGCCCTGGGTCATCTCGTCGGCACCGAAGTCGAGCACGGTGTGCGTATCGGCGCTGATGGTCATTCCGCTCACCAGCTCAGCACCGGCGAGGGGGATGTTCGAAGAGATCGGGCCGAGCGCGGACCGCGCGATGAGCATCGCCTCATCGGCCATGGTCCCACCGCAGAACAGGCCGATGAGCGAACCGGTCTGCACCTCGACGGACTCGGAGATTCCCCAGCTTGGCCATTCTGGCACAGTGAATCCGGCCGCGCTGAGGGCGGACTCGACCCCGGCTGAGAGACTCGGGGAATCGGGACCGAGGATCGCCCAGCTCACCCGTACACCGAGTTCGGCAGCGCGGTCTTCGATCTCAGCGACCACCTCGGCATCGGCGGGCTTCGAGACCACGATGATGTGCTCGGTCTCGGCGTCGACGGCGAGCGCCTGCAGGGCCTGTCGTGCGCTGAGGCCGCCGACGTCGCGCGAGAGATCGCGCCCGCCCGTGCCGATGAGATGGCTGACCCCGGCCCCGGCAGCATCGAGGAGCACCGAGACTTGCTGAGCGCCCGTGCCCGAGGCCGCAATGATGCCGAAGCTACCGCGCCGCACTTGATTGGCGAATCCCAGCCCGACCCCGGAGATGATCGCAGTACCGCAGTCTGGGCCCATGACGATGAGCCCGTTCTCGGCGGCACGAGACTTGAGTTCGACCTCGGTCGAGACGTCGACATTGTCGCTGAAGAGGAGCACCGAGGACCCGGAATCGAGGGCCGCGAGGGTCTCGACTCCGGCGCTCTCGCCGGGCACCGAGACGAGAGTGAGCCCGGCGTCGGACCCGGCGAGCGCGGATTCGACGGTGAGGGCCGGCTGCACGGAGCCGCCTGGGCCAGTGGACTCGCGGGCGGCGGCGGTGAGCCTGTCGAAGGCGACGTCAACGGCATTGCTGCCTTCTGACAGGGCCGCCTCCGACTGGGCGCGGATAGCAATGATGAGATCGTTCGGGGTGACCTCTTCACCGATGTCGAAACCGGCTCCACGGATAAGGCCGAGGTTGAGCTCCGAGGCCATCCCAATGAGGGCGTCGTCGACCCCGGGAGTGGTCTTGACCTCGGTCGAGACCTGCATGAGTGCGACCGAGTCGACGTAGACGCCGCGGCGGACGGTCAGTGAACGTGGCATGGATGAGTACCTTTCGAAGAGTGCTGGGTCGGAATGCAGGCCGACTCTCGCGGGCCGTCGCTGACGCGGATGCGGATCATCGCCGCGGACGGAGGTCGGGGTGGTGGCAACAAGGGGCTCGACTTCGGGCGCGAAGGGCGGCTACAGGTCAGAGCTGTGAGGACGGCGTGGAATCCCGTGAACAGGTCGTGGCCGGAACTGTGGCCGATCCGGTCGAGCGGAGAGAGCACGGCGAGGAAGCCCGCAGCCGAGGTTTCGGAGGCGGCCGACCGAGGCGGCGGTTCCGTCCTGTGCGCCGTCAGCAGCCTGTGGGCGGCCTCGATCGCCGCCGCGACCTCGGGTACGCAGTGACCGGCTACGGCCGCACGGATGAGCGCTGCCGACAGTGCAGGAGTCGCATGGGCGAGGTCGATGGGTTCGACTGTGCGCGAAAGCAGATCGAGCGGAGGGTTCCTGCCTGTGGATCGGAGCGCGAGGGCGATGCCGGACAGAGCGTCGTCACCGCTGGGGGTGCTGCCGGGCCCGGCGCCGATGAGAGCTCGCACCCCAGCCTCGGAGTCGGCGACGTCCTCGTCGAGGAGGGCGGAGGCGAGGTCTCCGGCACGGGAGCCCAGATTCGACAGCCCGGGACGCAGATGGCCGGCCAGGGCAGCCAGCGTTGCCGGGTCGAGGCCCTTCCACGACCGCGCCTTCACACGCAGCGGCCGGTGAGTCCGGACGATGTCGAGCGCGAAGTCAGATAATTCGATCCTCCGAGGTGAGGGGGCATGGTCTTCGACGATCGGCGGATGAGAACCGCGTCGCAGCGCTGAGGCGGCGGGGATCACCCGTGCAGGGGTCCCCGGCCGCAGCGTCGCGAGGTGCTCACGACCGAGCTGCGGAACTCTGAGTCCGAAGGGCAGCAGGAGGGCGGCAGGCCCCAAGATGGGCAACAGGCGTCTGCCGGGACCTCGGGGGTCATAGGGGTCGTCGACTGCGAGGTAGAATCCCGCGCTGAACACATGGACCACCTCGGCGCGGGCAGCGCCATTCCCGGCAGGAGCAGCACTGACCCCGGCGAGGGCCGGGTAGACGTCGGCGGAGGTGCGGTCGATCGGGGAATGGTCAGCGCCGCCGACCCGCGCCGCGTCGATCCGGGGGACCGGCAGGAGGGAAGCGGTGGCGGGAAGAACCACGGACCGAGACCTCATTTCGACAGAGTATCCCGCCCTGTTATCGTCAATGCATGTCAAATGATGCCAAGGATTCGGGATGCGGTCAGCAGGAATTGACATTCGACGGGGGAGAAGGACACGGTTTCTCCGCCGAATCCCTCTCCGTGGCGGATGTGCTCAGACTGCCGAGCATGCGTGGGGCCCGACTCATCGGCGGTGCCGCTGGTCTCGACAGAGTCGTCGAGCTTTCGAACGTCATGGAGGTCCCGGACATCCTGCCCTGGGTCAAGCCCGGGGAGCTGATGCTCACAACCGCGTATCCGATCCGTGATCGTCCCGAGGATCTTGAGGGGCTGCTCGAAACCTTCGATCAGCATGGGTTGGCGGCGATCGGTCTCAAATCCGGGCGCTATCTCGAGCAGATCCCCGAGGCTGCCGTGAAGGCCGCGGATGCTCTCGGCCTGCCGCTCATCCACCTCGGCGAGGACGTCGGTTTCGACGAGATCATGCAGGAGGTGCTCACCGGCAATCTCGACCGGCGGGCTCAGGTCATTGCCCGCACTGAGGCGTCCATGCGCGAGCTCGTCGATGTAGTGGTCGGTGGCGGGGACCTCGCAGACGTGTGCCGCATGCTCGCTCAGTGGACGGGTGTGGCTGCAGCGGTGACGACGCTTGACGGCCGTGTGAGATGTCTGCGCACGGCCGATGCGGAGGCCACGTCTGCCGAGGTCTCCGGTCTCGAGTGCTTCGATCGTTCGGGCCGCTTCCGTGTCGAGGACGAACCTGCTGGCATCAGCCGCCACGCGAATCCCCGAGGTCCTGAGCACCGAGAAGGCGACGGCACCATGAGCGCGGTACTGAATTGGGGAAACGTTGTCATCGAGGGAGGCAGGAGACCGGCGGCCGAGACTCTGCCCGCTCAGAACCTCGGCCGGATCGTCGCCTTCGGCACCCGTACGCTGCGGGCAGGTGACTTCCGTCTGCTGGAACAGGCGGCGGCTGCGGCAGCACTCGTCATCACCCGTGAACAGGCCATCACTGCTGTCGAGAGCAAATACCGCACCGATTTCGTCCTCGAGGTTCTGCGTGGTCACATCGCCTCGACTGACCGGGTTCTTTCCCACGCGTATTCGCTTGGTTGGGACCTCGACCGGCCCATCAGCATCGCTGTCGCCGAAGTCGATTCCGAATCCGACTCCACGGATGCGAGCAATAAGCGGACGATGCAGGCGCTGTTCGCCAACGCCTGGACGAAGGTCGTCTCCCAGTTCGATCCCCGTGCGGCGGTCGTCGGCTCGGGCGATCAGGTGATCGTGCTCCTGGCGGCAGAGCCGCGAGAGCGGATCGTTCGTCGTTTGGAGGAGTTCGTCTCCTCGGTGAGGGGACACGGGGGAGGGGGCAGGCGACGGTTCTCTGTCGGTATCTCACGCCCTGCCGAGGGCGTCTCGCGTCTGGCGCCGGCCTATCAGGAGGCGATGCGCGCGCTCGAGGTCGGTCGGCAGCTCGACCGCGGTCAGGGTCTGCGTCACTATGACTCTCTCGGCGTCTACCGGCTGCTGCTCCAGGTCGGGGAGCAGACCGAGCTGCGCAAGTTCGCCGAAGAGGTCCTCGGACCATTGGCGACGGATGCCAAGGAGGAGTACGCAGGCCTGCGTGAGACCCTGCAGGCGCTACTTGACCATCATCTCAACGTCGCCGAGACCGCGCGAGCCCTGTTCTTCCACTACAACACTCTGCGCTACCGAATCGGCAAACTCGAGCAGATGGTCGGGCCCTTCACCGAGGATCCCGATCTGCGGCTCTCACTTGCTCTCGCTCTGCAGATCGTCAAGCTGCCCTGAGGACGAGCTCAACCTAAGGTGTTGGCGAAGAGTGCCTAAGGAGAGAGTGACTATTTGGCAGATAATGACGTGATACGGGCCTCATCGGCAAAATAGAGTCTGAACCTAACCCGGATCATCCAAAGACGTCCGATCGTCGGTTCAAGTGGCCGTGCCGCCTTGAGTCAGGATCGTTCGACCTGATGCAAATGGACGAGGAGAAGCACATGTCGATGTTTTCCTGGAAGCTCCACGGCGATGGAAAGACCATAGCGCCTGGGCGGGCTGTTGCACCGGACGAGCGCCTGTCGTGGGGCAGGACCGTAGGGCTCGGCATCCAGCACGTCGTTGCGATGTTCGGAGCGACCTTCGTATTCCCGATCATCATGGGGCTCAACCCGCAGCTGGCAGTCATGATGTCCGGAGTCGGCACAATCATCTTCCTGCTCATCGTCAAGGGCAAGGTGCCCAGCTATGTCGGTACCTCGGCCGCCTTCGTCGGAGGCGTCACAGCTGTCACCGCTCAGGGAGGCACTCCCGCAGAGGTCACCGGTGCGATCATGGTTTCGGGCGTCATCCTTGCGCTCGTCGGTACGTTCATCCACTACATCGGCTCTGCGGCTCTGATGAAAGTCCTTCCGCCCGTCGTCACCGGTGGCGTCGTCATGCTGATCGGCTTCAATCTCGCACCGGTGGTTGCGAACACCTATTGGCCTCAGGACCAGTGGATCGCCGTCATCGTCATGGTCTTCATCGTCTTCGTATCAGTATGGGTGCGCGGCTTCCTCGGTCGCATCGCGGTCTTCCTCGGCCTTGTGCTCGGCTATGTGCTGTCCTGGATCTTCGACCAGGTGTTCGGCCAGATCACCTCTTTCAGTGCTACCGCCGGTGAGGTGACGACCCACTTCCGTGTCGACTTCTCTGGTGTCGCTGCGGCGCCCTGGATCGGATTTCCGCCCATGACCGACACCGCGGCCGGAGTCGTCGGTGTCCATCTGCCTGTTTTCAACGCCGCGGCTATCGTCGTCATGCTTCCTGGCATCATCGCCCTCGTCGCCGAGAATGCTGGTCACGTCAAAGCCGTGGAAGAGATGACGGGAGCCCCCCTCGACAAGTATATGGGGCGCGCCGTCATCGGCGATGGCGTCGCCACTGTCGTCGCCACTTCCGTGGGCGGTTCTCCGACGACGACTTACGCGGAAAACATCGGAGTCATGGCTGCGACTCGGGTCTATTCGACAGCTGCCTACTGGGTTGCCGCTCTGGTGGCGATCTCGTTCGGCCTCTCACCGAAGTTCGGCGCCCTCATCTCAGCGGTGCCCGGAGGTGTTCTAGGAGGCATCACCGTCGTCCTCTACGGCATGATCGGCATGCTGGGCGCGAAGATCTGGATCGAGAACCGCGTGAATTTCGCTAACCCGCTCAACATCGTGCCAGTCTCGGCGGGCCTGATCATTGCGATCGGCGATGTGAGCCTGAACTTCAGCGAGGATTTCGTCCTCTCGGGAATTGCCTTGGGAACGATATCGATGCTGGTCATGTACCATGTTGCCCGCCGGTTGGCACCTGCTGACATGCTTTCCGACTCCGACGGCGGTGCCGGTGGGGCTGGTCTCTCTGTCGGGCGGGAAGGGCACCAAGGACGTGTTGTCGATGGTGCGGAAAGCGACCGCGGCCGACGCGGTCAGGAATCGAGTGAATGAGACGATGAAGCCATCACCCCTGCGAATCCATCGACCGACGACAGTCGACGAGACTCTCGACCTCCTTGCCGCCCGAGGTGCCACCGGAAAGATCCTCGCCGGAGGCCAGAGCCTCGTTCCCGTCCTCAACATGCGCCTGGCCGCTCCCAGCGATCTCATCGACATCACCTCTGTGGCTGGAATCGACGATCTCGAGGTCTCGGGCGCCGACGGTTCGGACGAGATCTGCGTTGGTGCGAGCGTCACACATCGACGGGTCGAACGCAGCGCGGACGTCACCAGGGCCAACCCCCTCCTCGGCGAGGCTCTGCGCTTCGTTGCGCACCCCGCGGTGCGCAATCGGGGCACGACCGTCGGATCGATCGCCCATGCCGACCCCAACGGCGAGATGCCGATGGTCCTCGCGCTCACCGGCGGTCGCATCGAGGCGCGCAGCCGACGCGGTGAGAGGACATTGGGCGCCGAGGAACTCAACATCGGGCCGTTGGAGACCTCGCTGGAATCCGATGAGCTCATCACCCGTGCGATCTTCCCAGCGCTGCCCGCGGGTTCGCGCACAGGCTTTGACGAACTCGCCCGGCGCAGCGGGGACTACGCGCTTGCGGGAGTGGGGATGATCCTCGACGTCGACGGCGAGACTGTGACGGGGCTGCGCTGCGGATTCGTCTCCGTCACCGACGTTCCCGACATCCTCGACCTCGGCGAAGCCGTATCAGGTGCCGAGCTCGGCGATGCCTCCACGGTCGCTGCAATGGTCGCCGAGGCGGTGCGTGACTTCATCGACCCGGGCGGGGACATCCACGCCTCGGCGGACTACCGGAGACACCTTGCCGGAGTGATCGCCTCCCGCTTGTTCCGGCGTCTGTGCCGCAGCGACGGCTCGAGCGGTCGCGGAGATGCACGCGGCGCAAGCGGTCGCGGCGAGGACAGCCTGGTCGGGGCGACCGGTGACGACACTGAGAGAAGGCGAGCATGACCGAAGATATCGGCACAGAACCGACCTCGAGCATCCGACTCGCGGTCAACGGCACCCTCTACGAGCTCGAGGTTCCCGACCGGAAGCTGCTCTCGGACGTGCTCCGGCAGGACCTGGAGCTGACGGGCACCCATGTAGGCTGCGAACACGGAGTCTGCGGGGCCTGCACGGTCCAGCTCGACGGTGAGCCCGTGCGTTCCTGCCTGATGTTCGCCGTCACGGCTCAGGGACATGAGATAACAACGGTCGAGGGCATCGGCGACGATCCCGAGAACCCGTCCGACGTCCAACAAGCCTTCATCGACTGCCACGGTCTCCAGTGCGGGTTCTGCACCCCGGGCTTCGTCACGACCATCGACGCCTACATCGACGAGAATCCGAACCCCACCGAGGAGGAGGCGCGCGAGGCCGTGTCCGGCAACCTCTGCCGCTGCACCGGCTACCAGAACATCGTCTCCGCAGTGTGTCGAGCCGCCGAACTGCGCGCAGAGGGGGCCTCGCAATGACCACTCGCCTCTTCGGCCAGAAGATCACTCGCCGCGAAGACCCGCGCCTGCTCACCGGCCACGGCCGGTATGTCGACGACGTCTCGGGAACGGCGATCGCCGCCGCATTCGTGCGCAGCCCCCACGCCCATGCCGACATCCTCGACATCGACGTGACCGGCGCCCTCGACGTCGCCGGCGTCATCGCCGTGTGGACGCACGAAGACCTGCCCGGACAGGCCGCGGAACGGCTGCCGATGCTCATTCCGCATCCCTCCATCGTCGCGCCGCACACCGGTTACGCCCTGGCCAAGGACCATGTGAACTTCGTCGGCGAGCCCATCGTCATGGTTATCGCCAAGAACCGCTACATCGCAGAGGACGCCGCGAACCGCATCGAGGTCGAGTACAGCTTCCGCGAGGCCGTCGTCGGCGTCGAAGCGTCCCGCGAGGGAACGCGAATCGTCCATGAGGGGATGGAAGACAACGTCGCCGCTCACATCGTGCAGGACGTCGGCGATGTCGATGCGGGGCTCGATGGCGCGCCCCATGTCCTCGAACTCGACCTCGAATTCGAGCGCAGCGCCTGCATGCCGATGGAGGGCAAGGGCGTCGTGGCACGGTGGGATCCCGGGGAGGAGAGCCTGGAGGTCCACTCCTCGACGCAGACGAGCACGGGTCTGCGGGCCGTTCTCGCAGCCAAGCTCGAGATCCCACTGACCCGGGTCGAGGTCATCACCCCCGACGTCGGCGGAGCCTTCGGTGTGAAGATCAACCACCCCTGGCCGGAGGAGCTCGCCGTGGCCTGCGCCGCGCGTGCGCTCGAGACCACTGTCAAATGGACCGAGGACCGTCGCGAGCACTTCATCTCCTCCGCCCACGAGAGAGCGCAGACCCAATGGGTCAAGGTTGGCTTCGACGACGAGGGACGGATACTCGGACTCGACGTGAAGTTCTGGCATGACAACGGCGCCTACCTGCCCTACGGCGTGATCGTCCCGCTCAACACCTCCACCCACATCATGGGCCCGTACGTGATCCCGGCGTTCCGGGTCGAGTACTGGTCGCTGTACACGAACACCGTCATGGTCACTCCGTATCGTGGTGCCGGTCGCGCCCATGCGGTGTTCATGATGGAGAGGACGATGGACGCGATCGCCGCCGAACTCGACCTCGACCGCACAGTGGTACGTTTGCGCAACTTCGTCCGCGACTTCCCGCATCCCATGGGTCTGCGGATGCAGGACGGAGCCGAGGGCTGGATCGACTCGGGTGACTTCGTCACTTCGATGGACAAACTCAAGTCGATCGTCGGCTGGGACGAGTTCGAAACCTACCGTGAGCAGGCACGTAGCGAGGGCCGTCGGGTGGGCATCGGTCTAGCCTGCTACATCGAGAGCACCGGTGCGGGGCCCTACGAAGGCGGACACATCGAGGTGGAGTCCTCCGGACGGGTGAACGTCTGGACCGGCCTGACGACCCACGGGCAGGCCCATGCGACAGTCTTCGCCCAGATCGTCGCCGATGAGCTGGGAGTCCCGCTGGAGACAGTCCATGTCAAGACCGGCGATACGCGCAAGCTGCCCTATTCCGTGGGCACATGGGGTTCGCGCGGAGCGGTCATGGCCGGCAACGCACTCCACCTCACCGCAAAGAAAGTAAAGCAGAAGGCTCTGCGGATCGCCGGTGAGTCCCTGGAAGCCGATCCCGAAGACCTCGAGATCGACGAGGGCATGATCCAGGTCAAGGGCGATCCCAGCGCGTCGATGCCGCTGGCGGCGGTATCGGTGCTGTCGAACCCGCTGCGCTACGCCTTCGACGAGAGTGCACGGGCGGCCACGCAATTCGCCAAGGACTCCGCCGAGGACGAGCCCTCGATCGGGCAGGGAGAGCAGCCGGGGCTCGAGGAGCAGGAGTTCTTCTCGCCGCTTCGCTCAACTGTAGCCAACGGCATGCATGCCGCGATCGTCGAGACCGATCCGGACACCGCGGACATCAGAATCCTCCGCTACTGCGTCGTCCACGACTGCGGACCGATGGTCAACCCGCTCGTCGTCGAAGGGCAGGTCCACGGAGGTGTGGCCCAAGGAGTCGGCGGGGCGCTGTACGAGAAGATGGCCTATGACGCCGACGGGCAGCTGCTCAACGCCTCCTTCATGGACTTCCTCATGCCCTTCGCGTCCGAGGTTCCTCACGTCGAGACCGACCACCTCGAGACTCCGAGTCCGCTCAATCCGCTCGGTATCAAGGGGGCTGGCGAGGCCGGAACGATCCCCGCCGCCACTGCCATCGCTTCGGCGATCGAGGACGCCGAGCGGATCCCCATCCGCTCGATGCCGCTGGACCCCTCGACCCTGTGGCATATGAGAACCAACCATGCTGCGGGCGAGCTCAACCGCTCCCACTGAATCCGACTGAAGGACATCCAAACCATGCTCATCTCCTCCAAAGCCACGATGATCGCCGATCCGGCGACGGCCTATGCCGCATTCCACGACGAGTCGATCCTCGCCGCGACCATTCCGGGAGTCGAGAGCTTCACCCGGACCGGTGAGGGCAGCTTCGACGTCGTCCTTACAATGGGCGTCGCCGCCATCAAGGGCACATACAAGGGCACCGTCGTCTTCTCCGAGGAGGTCGAGGGCGCGTCGTTCGTCCTCAGCGCCAAGGGCGCGGGCGGACCCGGCACCATCGGCGCGGACATCTCGGTGGCACTGGCATCCGGAGCCGAGGGCGGCAGCGACATCACATGGCAAGCCGATGCCGTGCTCGGCGGACCGATCGGGGGAGTCGGACAGAGGATGCTCGGCGGAGTCGCCAAACGCATCGCGAAGAAGTTCTTCGCCGACATCGACGCGGCCATCCGCGACGGTGTGCCGGAGAAGGGTGCGCCCGCAGGTGCTTCGACCGGCGCCGAGGCGGCCGGGCTCCCCGGTTCCGGTGCTGCCGCTCCTGTCGCATCGGGCACAGACGCTGCGGGCGCACCCGCAGTTTCGTCCGAATCGGTAGATGCTGCGGCTCCCGCCGCCAGGACGGTTGGCAGCCATCGATCCTGCGGCGACGGCTTCGTTATCGGCGCTGCCGTCGGTGCGGGCGCAGCGCTGCTCGGCGTCTGTCTCGGTCTCCTGGCCGGTCGTCGGTGACGACGGATTCCCCGACCTGGCTGTCTCTGGCCGAGCAGGCGGCCGCCCTCGACAGTCGCGAGATCAGCAGCGTCGAGCTCATGACCGCGCACTTCGACCGCATTACCGAGATCAACCCGACGACGAATGCGATCGTCACCCTCGAACCCGAACGCGCGCTCGCCGCGGCGTGGGAGGCGGACCAGCGGCGTGCTGCCGGTGAAGAGGGGCTGCCGCCACTCTGCGGTGTGCCCATGACCCACAAGGACACGCATGACACCGCAGGTATGCGCACGACCTACGGCAGCGAGCTCTTCGCCGACCATGTGCCGCAGCGGACCAGCAGCGTCATCGCTCGGCTGCAGGCAGCAGGCGTGATCTCCACGGGCAAGTCGAACGTGCCCGAATTCGCGGCCGGGGCGCACACGACCAACCGCGTCTTCGGGACGACGAAAAACCCCTACGACGCCACCCGGTCGGCCGCCGGATCCTCGGGAGGCGCGGCCGCGGCCATCGCCTGTGGAGTCCAGGCTGCCGGGGACGGTTCCGACACCGGCGGCTCACTGCGCCTGCCCGCCTCGTTCAACAACATCGTTGGGCTGCGGCCCTCGCATGGGTGGATTCCCCGGACCTTCCCCGAAGACCCCTGGCAATGGCTGAGCCAGCCGGGCTTCATGGCGCGCACCGTCGACGACGTCGCCTGGCTCATGGAGCTGTGCAGCGGGACCGGCCCTGGGCCCGCCTCGACCCTTTTCGGGCCATGGCGCGGGGAGGCGACTGATCTCAGCGGAATCACCGCGGGGTTCTCCCCTGACCTCGATGGTCTGCTCGAACTCGAGACGGAAGCCCGCGACGTGGTCGCCGGAGCCGCTTCAGTGTTCGTCGACCTCGGCGCCCGACTGAGCGATTCCGTGCCCGACCTCCGTGCGTCCCGCGGTGTGTTTCGCACGGCCAGGGCCTATGAGTTCGCGGCGAACCTGCGGGAGGTGGATGCGGCCCTTCCGGGGCGGCTGAAAGCCTCCCTGCAGGCCGATGTCGATGCAGGCCTCGCACTCACCGCCCACGATCTCTTCGACTTCGATCGGGCACGCGCGCGGCTGTGGTCGGCGATGAACGATTACTTCTCCACTCACGACGTCCTCGTCACGGTGACCTCGCAGGTCCTCCCGTTCTCCGCGGAGGACGAATATCCCACTCGGATCAACTCTCGACCGATCGAGGACTATATGGCGTGGGTCGACTCGACGACTCTCATCTCCGCTACGGGCTGTCCGGCACTGAGCGTGCCCGCCGGCTTCAGCTCCACCGGTCTGCCGATCGGAATGCAGATCATCGGACCGGTCGGTGGTGATGCCACAGTGCTCCGCGTCGCCCGCAGCTTCGAGGCAGCCACCGGACATGCGCGGCGCCGTCCTGACCTGTGAGGATTGGGAAACACAAGCCGGGAAGCCAGGCGGATGAGAAGAAGCGGACGGTCCGATTGGGGAGACAGAGATGAAGCGCAGCACAGGTGCTGACCGTGCTACGGTCGGCGAGCGGTCGGGCACCGGCTGGACGCTGGCCGCAGCTACCTATGTGTTCGCGGTTGTCATGATCGGCACCACTCTGCCGACGCCGCTCTACCCGCGCTATCAGTTCGAGTTTGGATTCGGCAGCACACAGACCACGCTGCTCTTCTCGATTTACGCCGGAGCCGTCATCGCCGCGCTCGTCTTCTTCGGCAGGCTCTCGGAGGCCTGGGGCCGGAAACCGCTGCTGGCCGCAGGCGTCCTCGTCTCCCTCGCCTCGGCGGGGCTGTTTATGGGCGGTGAACATCTCGGTCTGCTCTACATCGGAAGGGTGTTGTCCGGGATCGCAGCCGGCATCTTCACAGCCACCGGGACTGTTGCAGTGCTCGAGAACGCTCCGCCCGGCAGGCGCAGGCTCGCGACGTCACTGGCCACAGCGGCGAACATCGGTGGCCTCGGATTGGGCAATCTCATGTCGGGAACGGTCGCCGAGGCTTTGCCGCGCCCTCTGTTCACGCCCTTCCTCATCCACGCCGTCCTCCTTCTACTCGCAGGAGCGGCGCTGCTGGGCGTCAGAGAGACTTCGCTCTCGCGTTCCCATTCCCTGCGACTGCAGCTGCCCGCCATCCCGCCCGAGTCACGGCTGGTCTTCCTCCGTGCGGTGCCAGGTGCCGTCGCGAGCTTCGCGATCGCCGGACTTTATTCGGCCGTGGCTCCGAGCTTCATGCAGCAGACCCTTGGCATCGGCTCCGCGGCCGTCATCGGCGCGGTCGTCTTCGCGCTCTTCGGGGCCTCGGCTGCGTGCCAGCTGGTGTTCCAGGGGCTGGCGGATCGGACTCTTGTCCTGTGCGGAGGAATCATTCAGATCGCCTGCATGGCATCTCTGTCGATTGCGCTCCTGGCAGACTCGCCGCTGTTGCTCGTCGCCTCGGCGATCCTCGGTGGAGCCGGGCAGGGCTTCCTCTTCACTACGGGCATGCGCGCCGTCACAGCCGTCACCGAAGTGTCGAACAGGACGGCCGTGACTACCTCATACTTCATCCTCGCCTACCTGGCCATGTCCGCGCCTATCATCGGCGTCGGCGCACTCACACTCGTGACAGGGCTCGTCACCTCGACGATCACTTTCGCCGTTGTGACAGTCTTGGTCGTCGGTCTCAGTCTTCTCGGGCTCGGGAGGTGGAGCAGTCAGCGTCGCGGCGTCGACGGGTGAAACCAACCGACGTGTTCGAGGTGATCGGCGACTGGCTGCCGCTCTCTCACGCGATCGACGCGCTGGACGCCGTGTCGACCGTCAGCGAGGATGACGCCTATATCTGGCTGAGGGTGCTCTTCATCGCCTGCTGGATCGTCGGCGCCGTCATCGTCGGTTCGCTCACCCTGCGTCGCCGGACGCCGTAGGCCGGTGTCACCGGACGCCGTCGTGCTTCGCCGGTGTCCTCATGCGGTCGCGGCCTGGTGAACTCCGGACACGTCGGAACTGGTTGTCAGTTCCTTCCGGACGCGATGGGCTCAGTGCGGTCGGTGAGCGCGTAGGGCCGGCGGCCCTGACCGCGGACGAAGGCGAAATAGCACAGCCACAGCGCGACGACCCACAGCAGACCGACCCACAGAGCCGGCCGTGAGTCGGGAACGATGCCGACCATGACGACGACGAAGACGATGAACGCGACGGTGATCCACGATCCCACCGGCCACAGCGGCATGGGGAATTCGCTGGGAAGGCGAGCCTCCTCGGCGATCACCTTCTTCATCCGGATATGGGAAGCGAGGATGATCAGCCAGACGAGCACCGTGGCGAAGGTGGCCAGCGCTCCGAGGAGGAACAGGGCCTGATCGGGGTAGAGGTAGTTGAGGACGACGCCTGCCAGCAGCGCGACGATCATCGTCACCACGGTCATCACGGGCACGCCGCCCGGCGAGGTGCGCGCGAAGGACCGCGGAGCCTGCCCTTGTTCGGCGAGGCCGTGGAGCATTCTGCCGGCGCCGAAGATGTCGGCGTTGATGGCCGACAGGGCCGCCGTGATGAGGACGACCTGGAGGATGGCGGCCGCCGCATTGAAGCCGACGGAGTCGAAGATCGCGACGAAGGGGCTGATCTCGGAGGTGATCTGGTTCCACGGCAGGATGCACATGATCACGCCGAGAGTGAGGACGTAGAAGAGGAGAATGCGCACCGGCACCGAGTTGATGGCGGCCGGCAGCACCTGCTTCGGATTCTGGGCCTCTCCCGCGGTGACGCCGATGATCTCGATGCCGCCGAAGGCGAACATCACGATGGTGAACGATGAGAGCAGACCCCAGAACCCGTTGGGGAAGAAGCCGCCGTGGTCGAAAAGAGCCGGCGGGCCCATCTGATCGTGGTCGGCGATGCCGAAGCCGAAGATGATGATGGCCACCCCGGCTGCGATGAGGGCGATGATCGCAACGATCTTGATGAGAGCGAACCAGAATTCGAGCTCACCGAAGACCTTGACGCCGATCATGTTGATCGCGGCGATGAAGAAGACGACGGCGAGCACCCAGATCCAGCGGGGGACTCCCGGGAACCAGAATCCCATGTACACGCCGATCGCGGTGGCGTCGAAGACGGCGACGAGGACCATCTCGAAGGCGAAGGTCCAGCCGACGAGGAAGCCGGCGAAGGGGTGGATGTAGCGGGAGGCATATTGGCCGAAGGACCCGGAGACGGGGTGGCGGACGACGAGTTCGCCGAGGGCGCGCATGACCATGAAGACGGCGGCGCCGCCGATGATGTAGGCGAGCAGCACCGCCGGTCCTGCGGCTTGGATCGACTCCGAGGAGCCCATGAAGAGGCCGGTGCCGATGGCGGACCCGAGGGCTATGAAGCGGATGTGTCGGGCGGTCAGGCCCCTTTTCAGGCCGGCGTTCTCTTCATGTTCGTCGGCGTTTTCGTCGATGGGGAGCGCCTCGTTGCGGTCCTTGTCGGCTGGAGCCATCGGTTTCTGCTGTCCTCTTCTCTCGACTGCCCGCGGGCGCCTTGGCCCCGATGCGATCGACGGACCCGGCTCCACGGCCACCTCAGATTCTCACATCGACGGGGCGGGCGAATACGGAAGCTGGCACAAAGAGTCCGAGATCTCAGAAATTCGGGTCGGACCGGCGTCTGGAACGGAGCAGTCAGGCTGTCTGCCGATCGCTGGACAGCATCCCGAAGATGAGGGTGTCGGTCCATTCGCCCTTCGACCACCAGTCCTTGCGCAGGTGCGCTTCCTCCCGCATGCCGATCCTGCGCGCCAGATTCGCCGAGGCGGTGTTCCGGGAATCCATCTGCGCGAAGACCCGGTGGAGGCCGTAGTGGTCGAAGGCGACGTTGAGGACCGCGATGGCCGCCTCGGTGGCGAAGCCGTGGCCGCTGGCGGCCGGATCGAGGATCCAGCCGATCTCGGCCTTCTGCTCACTGTCGTTGTCGAGCCAGATAGCGATGTCGCCGATGACGTGCGAACCTTCAAGAGAATCGAGACCGTCGGCCGTCTCGATGACCAGGGCCAGGGCACGGGATTCGGTCTCGAGCCCCGTGCGCTGCATGCGTTCTGAGACCTTGGTCCGGGCCACCTCGGCGGTCCAGGGATCTTCGAGGAGGAACCGGGAGACGTCCTCGCGGGAGAATATCCGCAGCTGCTCGTCGACGTCGGATTCGACATAGGTGCGCAACCGCAGTCGGTCGGTGGTCAGCGGAAGTTCGATGGGTTCCATGGGCCTACTCTGCCAGGTCGACCTGTGGAGACGACGAACGATGCCGGACGCTTCGCTGGGAAGCGTCCGGCACCGTTCGCAGTCGGGCTGTGGTCGGGCTGGTGTCAGGCGGGGAGGATTCCGCGGCGCTTGGCCATGCGGATCAGGGCCGATCCGCCGATGATCGCGGCCACGCCGAAGAAGATCGCGGCACCGATCTCGACTCCGGTGCGCGGCAGGGTTCCGCCTCCACCGCCGGCTAGACCGGGACCTTGGTCTCCTCCGCCGGTCGAGGCATTGCCTTCGCCGCCTTCGGAGCCGCCGTTGGCACCGGCGCCGCCGCCAGCGGAATCGGAGGAGCCGTCGGCAGCGTCGGATGCGTTCGAGTCCTCGGTGCCTGTCGTGCCGTCGTTGCCACCGGCATCGGACGAGCCCGCGGCATCGTCGGAACCGTTCGCATCGTCGGAACCGGCCGAGTCGTCATTGCCGTTCGCGTCGTCACCCGGGTCACCGGGCACCTCGGCGTCGGGGTCGAGTCCCAGACCATCGGCGATCGTATAGTGCGCGTCGGTCTGATCGATCAGTCCCACGACATTGGCCGCACCGGGTCCGTAGGCCGCGATGCGCAGCTGCGTGCCAGTGTGGCCCTGCGACGCCTCTTCGTCAGCAGTCGCGTAGTTCATCGTCATGTCGGTGCCGTCGGCCGTGGTCAGGGTGCGGGTGAGACCCGGGGTGTCCGAACCGGTGGCGACGATCTGGCTCGTGTGAGCGTGATCAGCGGTGGTGATGACGAGGGTTTCGCCGTCTTCCTTCGCAAAGTCGAGGGCAGCTTTGACCGCCTCGTCGAGGTCGACGGTCTCACCGATCTGACCGCACGGGTTGGCCGCGTGATCCTGCTTGTCGATGCTCGCCCCCTCGACCTGGAGGAAAAAGCCCTTGTCATTGTCGAGCAGATCGACGGCCTTGTTCGTCAGTTGATCGAGCTTCGGCACGTCCGAGGTGCGCTCCGGATTGTTCTTGCACTTCACGGCCGGTTCGGTGCCGCCTCCGTGCGTGGCCTTCGGTCCCTCCCAGCGAACGGGGAAATTGCCCTCTGTGAAGAGACCGAGCACTGGTGCATCCTGGTTCGCCTCGGTGACGTTGTCGAGTGACTTGGAATCATCGACGAGCTGGTAACCGCGTTCCTCCGCCTGCTCACGCAGCGTCTTGTCCTTCCAGTCGCCGGCGGTGGCCTTCTGTTCGAAGGATGCCGAACCGCCGCCGAGGGTGACATCGGCGCGAGCATTGAGGATCTGCTCGCTGATCGAGCCGAGTCCGCCGTTCTCCAGGGTCTCGTCTGCGCAGTCCTTGGCAGTCTCCTCGGGTCCGTAGCAGCCGCGCTGGCTGATGTGGGCGAGTTGCGCGGCCGGAGTCGCGTCCTGGATCTCCGCGGTCGAGACGTCGCCGGTCTTCATGCCCTTGGCGCGGGCCATCTCGATGAGAGTCTTGTGCGGTTTGCCTGTCCGGTCGATGCCGAGTGCGCCGTTGTAGGTCTTCGTTCCCGAGGACCAGCCGGTGGCGCTCGCCGCGGAGTCGGTGACGTAGTCCGGCTTGCCGGAGTCCTTGTCCACTGCGTAGGTCGTGTACTGTCCGGTCAGCGGCAGTTCGTCGAGGCCGTCAAAGCGTCCGTGGGCACCTTTTGCGTAGTTGCGTGCGGCGGTGATCTCGGAGTCCCCCATGCCGTCGCCGATGAGGAGGATGACGTTCTTCGCGCCGGAGTCCTCGACCGCGTCGCGGATGGCGTCGGTGTTGTCGCCGTCGAGTTGGCGGGCGCCGCCGGGCTCGTCGATTCCTGCCGCCGAGGCGGGGCTTGCGAATCCGAAGAGTGCGAGGCTGAGAGCGCCGGTTGCCGCGGCGAGACGCAGGGTTGTCCTGGCCATGTGCAGTCCTTTCGTTGAGGTGCACAGGCGCTCACCGAAGAGGAGGCGTCGTAATGATTCGAGCGGTGCCGGAGGCAGGGCTCGGACGAGTGCGTGAGCGTCGTGTGCGAGCAGACGGCCTCCAACCTACTCAGCATTCACACAAGGCGAGTGGAGGGAACGTGAAGCCTGAGTTAACTCGCAGTTCGGCCTCTGCGCCTCCGAACAATGGCGGTCACAATGGTGCCGAGAAGCAACAGGCCAGCGCCCAAGAACAGCATCGACAGTGACCCGAGTCCTGTCCGCGGCAGCGACCTATCGGCGTCCGAGTCTGAGTCTGCGTTTGTGTCCGTGGTTGAGTCCGACTTGCCGTACTTCGCGTCGTCGGCATCGGAATCTGAACCTGAGCCGCCGTCGGCTGCGGTGCTCTCGTCGCCATTCGACGTGGAATCTGAAGCGGCAGTGGCTTCGCTGCCGCCGTCTGCAGACGAATCGTCATCGTGATCTGAGGAAGAGGCATCTGCATCGCTCGATGCACTGTCGTCGGAATCGGCCGTCGAATCCTTGGGCGGATCGGTCGGCGGGGGAGTGGGACCGACACCATCGCCCTGAGCGGTGACGACGACGCGGAACCGCGCTTGTTCTCGCTTGGTGTCGTTCCCCGCAGTTTCGGGGAGACGGACGGAGATCGTAATCGACTTCTTGTCGCTCGGGGAGAGCGTGCCGAGCCAGTACGGGGATTCGGTATCTAGTGCTTCGCCGAGAGGTGCGGATACAGTGTCGCCGAAACCGCTGATCGTGACCTCGGCGGAATCATGGAGAGGGCCGTGCGGTGAGGTGGATTCCAAGCGGATGCCGGTCGTGACGTCCGCTTCGGTGGTCTGCGAGACGACGAGCTTCTCCGTCTTCTCTTCGCCGGGCACGAAGGTGAGATCGGTGAACAGCTTGCCGGGCGCGCTCCCGTCGGGCCGGGTGACGACGATCTGACCATCGGCGCCCGCCGAGGCGGGAGTCGTCATAGTGAAGATCAGGCCAAGGACGAAGGCAACCGTCGAGATGATGGCGAGATGTGCGTTGGCGCGAGTCATTGCACGAATACCTCGAGGACCATGTCTTTAGTAGGAGTAGTCGAGCCCCACCACTCCATGACGACCCATTGGACCTGACGCCCGTCGGTGCTGGCGATGTCGTTTCCGTACTGTGTGAGATTGACAGGGTGAGGTGCCGATTTGTCGAAATCACCACCATTAACCCAGTATCCCGATGCGAGGTATTCGACGCTGTTTTTCGGCTCACGAGTGCCTGTTGCATCTCCTGTGAAGCCGTCGGCGAATGTCGGTGGCTTTTCGATGCTGACGGTGCAAAGGCTGAGCGAACACGGCGGTGAAGCGTCGCGGCTGTTCTTGTTGCGATTCGAGGACATTATCCACGAGTAACGCTGACGGTCATTCAGAATGACTTCGGCATCGCCGAGAGCAGTTGATCCGTGTCGATGGAGTTTCGTGACTTCTTTTCCGAGACCGCTGTCTGGGTTGAGTCGACGAGAGGCCAGGCCATTTCCGCCGACAGGAGCGAGCCAGTCAAGTGTCGGGGACGAGGAAGTGTTCCGCCAAGACGTGACCTTGATTGTGGAGCCAGTTGTCAGGCTGCTGGAGTCGCATGCCCACGCCCTGACTCCGAGGCGTCCGTCGCCACCACCAGCCCCGAATTCGCCATTGCGGACAACGGGGACGATGATCATCGACGAACTGCTTGATGAATAGGTGGGAAAGTCCTTCAGTCGATATACGTTCGGGTGGTCGGCCGGGTTCGGGACAGAACACCAGCGGCCCACGCCGCCCGTGGTTTCGTCGGCAGAGTCCTTGGCTGTCAGGTAGGCGGTCGTCGCTCCGAGCGGTATGAGCATGAACAGCGCAGCGATGATAGCGGTGACCATCCATGCTCGACGCGTCGAGACCTTAGAGAGTCGCTCCGTCACCGTGCATCCGCCTGTTTGAGTCGAACCGAGTTCTTCATGGTGAAGATCGATTGCACGTCAAGATTCGCGCTGCGACGGTTGATGAGCTCGACGGCAACGTCGATCTTCTTGCCGGTTCCGTCGGTGACCGTTGCCGGCATTGATAGATCAAGTGTGATCTTCACGGAGTCACTGGGTTTGAGAGTCTTGCCCAAATCCACTGAATGGGAGAACCCACCGGAAGTGAAAGCGGAAGTCGGAATGTCTTTCTTCGTGCCGTCGATGGTGGTTGACGCGCGGAGGTACGGGCGCATGGCTGTGTAGTCGTCTGCGTTAGAGGGTGAACCGGTGATCTCAAGAGTCCCAGTCGCTGGAACCGCGGACTCTTTGGTATTCGTGACCGTGTACGTCCACTGTTGAGACTGGACTCCGGGGATGATTCCCTGGCTGTCTTTGCTGGGGTAGATACTCGGATTCGAACCGTACGTCACGTCTGAGGGGCCCACCTGCGAGATCTCGGCCTTGAGATCACCGGCAGTGATCGTCGTGGATTCCGACTCCGTCGAATCCGACCATGCCGCGTACGTCGCTCCGCCGCCGATGAGCAGCGCGCCTGCCGCAGCGGCGGCTGCGGCAGATAACACTGCGCGACGAAGAGACATGTGCGTACTCCTCAGGTAGAGACGGGGATTGAGGACGAGCTGAAGGGTGGGTCCGAAGCAGCCGAACCCACCCTGGAGCCGATATGGATCAGTTGCCGGGGACCTGGGTGAGGGTGTAATCCACAGCAAAATTGAGGTTGCCGAGCTTGGCATCGTTGTAGTCGCCCTCAGCGCCCCAAGGGAAGGTCACCGTGGTCGTCACCTGAACGGTGCCGTCACCTTCACCGGTGAGCGTCTCGCCGTCGAGGGTGAGGCCTCCGGTCGCATCAGTCAGGCCGCTGGCCGCGAGATCCTGGGCCGTGATGGCTTCGGCAAGTGCCGCGTCAGCATCAGCGGCGCCAGAAGGCGTCACATCAAGATTGCCGTTGAACTCAGCCTTGATGTTCTCGCCTTCGAGGGTGACGGGAATCGACTGTGTGTAAGTGAGAATGTCGCCGGGGACGATCTGGTCTTCGGCTGGGTCGAATTCGACCGGTGCGGTTGCGTCTCCGTTGCCGTCGCCCGCGTGGCTGATTTCCCAACCGCTACCGGCGGGTGTGCCGAGGTCGAGAGTTCCGGAGGAGATGACTCCGTCGCCGCCGTCTGCTTCGTCAGTCCAGAATGAGACGGTGCTGGCTCCGCCGACGAGGAGAGCGACGCCGATGCCGCCTGCGATGAGTGCCTTCGTTGATTTCTTCACGTGTGATCCTGTGTGTACGGGAGGGGTGGTTGTCGACGCGTGAAGTCATCAAATAGTCACTTACCGAACTTCACCCGCGTCACGATGCAGATAATCCGCATCCGTGAATTATGGTAACTGCGAAATTTACAACAGGCAATGTAAATTGCGCAAAAGGGAAGTGATCTTGACCGCAGGGTTCATTTTTTGATAGAGGATTCAGCTGAATGTCGCTTCTTCCGCCGGTGCTCGGCGAAGCTGCGGACCAGCATGATGACCGCGTAGCCGATGAGGCCGATGCCGACGATCGTTGCGATCGTCTGTCTGTTGCCCATCGGCACCAGCTGTCCGAGGTACCCGACAAGGGGAATGTGGTAAGCGACAACTCCGCGGATCTGCTCGGGGCGAACAGGGAGGGGATCCTCGGCGTTGTTCGCATCTCCCTGGGTCCGATAGCGAGTCTTGCCCTCGACGACATCCACCGCCACGACGCGGTGCGTCACCGTCAGAGGCTCTCCGGACTTCAGCTGATAGGTCACGACATCGCCGAATGTGACCTCGCCGGCTTCGACATGTTTGGACACGACGATCGAGCCGGTCGGAATGGTCGGCTCCATCGATCCGGAGATCACCGTGAACGGCTCTGCTCCGATGACTCTCGGCACCACAACCGTGAGCACGATGATGAGCGCGAAGATGCCGGCCAGTGTCCAGGCGATCACCTGAAGGGCGATGCCCAATCGGCGCATCCAAGGGGAGCGGGAATTCGTGGATTCTTCTTCACGGCGCTGCCGACGGCTGACCGGCGGCGGATCGACCTCCGGCGACCGGGTGTCTTCAGAAGAATTCTCGGACATGCTTCCAGTCTGCCATTTTGTGACAGCCGTTGTTGTCAGGATTATTGATTGGGCAATTCTCTGCCGAGTCATTTGCAGCGTCTTGTCGGTGGCCAACTGATGACAAATGGCACCCCCGCCTCGGTGACAAATGGCATCTGCTCACACGTCCGCTGATTTCTAGTCTGTGGCTATGACTTCACAGACAACGACTCACACATCCCCTCCGACCCGGACGACCGCCGCGACCCCCGCAGCGGTCAGCCTGAACCACCTGACCAAGAGCTTCGGCGATCTGACAGCCGTCGACGGCCTCGACCTCGACATTCGCGCCGGTGAAGTCGTCGCCTTCCTCGGACCCAACGGGGCCGGCAAGACAACGACGATCGACATGCTCCTCGGCCTCAGCCGACCCGATGAGGGATCGGTCGAGATCTTCGGAATGCCGCCTCGGCGAGCGGTCGCCCTCGGGCTCGTCAGCTCCGTGATGCAGACCGGCGGTCTGCTCGATGACCTCACCGTCCGCGAAACCGTCGACTACACCTCGGCGATCTTCGCCTCCTCCCTCAGCACGGACCTCGTCCTCGAGCGCGCCGGAATCACCGACATCGCCGACTCCGTGGTGAAGAAATGCTCGGGCGGGCAGAAGCAGCGGCTGCGCTTCGCCATGGCTCTGCTGCCGGACCCCGCGCTCATCGTCCTCGATGAACCGACAACAGGAATGGACGTCACCGGACGCCGCGATTTCTGGCACCAGATGCGCGCCGACGCTCTGACGGGCAAGACGATCCTCTTCGCCACCCACTACCTCGAAGAGGCCGATGAATTCGCCGACCGCGTCGTCCTCGTCGCGGACGGACGGATCGTCGCCGACGGACCCGCCCACGAGATCCGCGGCATGACCGCCGCGAAGACCGTGAGCGCAACCTTGCCGATGACCGACGACACCACCGCCGAGGTGGGCGTCAGCGAACTCCTCGACCTCCTCGGCGGACTGGCCGGTGTCGAATCCATCGACGTCGCTGCCAGACGTCTGAAGATGCGCACCACAGACTCGGATGCAGCCGCGAAGATGCTCTTCGACAACGCGTGCACCGACCTCGAGATCACCTCCCATTCCCTTGAAGACGCCTTCATCAGCCTCACCTCGAAAGGAGCCTGACATGTCCGTCCACACCGAAACCCAGCACACCGGAACCGGCACTGACACCGAATCCCGCACGGCCGCCTCGGCGACGTTCCTCACGTCATTGGAGAACCGACGGGTGCCCCGCCTCGGCGGATTCTCTGCCACCCTCCTGCGCCTCGAACTGCTGCGAAAGCTGCGCAATCGGCGCACCATGATCTTCACGATGATCATGCCCGCGGTCTTCTACCTCATCTTCGGGCTGACGAACAAAGGCGAGATGCTCGGGAGCACGGACGCCGCGCTCTACATCTCGGTGTCCCTGGCCACGTACGGGGCGATGATTGCCACGACCACCGGCGGTGCCCAGGTCGCCATCGAACGGGCACTGGGCTGGAGCCGTCAGTTGGCGCTGACCCCCTTGCACCCGGCGGCCTACATCCTCATCAAGGTGATCGTGTCCATGGCGCTCGGCGCGGTGTCCGTCATCGTCGTCTTCGTCCTCGCCGCCGTCACCGGCGTCCACGCTCCGCTGGGCACCCTCATCGCCTCCGGCCTCCTCGTCGTCCTCACCTCCGGGGTCTTCGCGGCCTTCGGCGTCATGCTCGGCTATCTGCTGCCGGCCGAGAACGCGATCCAGGTCGCGAGCATGGTCCTCGGCATCCTCTCGCTCATCGGCGGACTCTTCGTTCCGCTCGAGATCTGGCCCGACACCCTGCAGACCATCGCCCGCTTCACCCCGGCGTACGGAGTCGGCGAAATCGCCCGCGCACCACTGGGCGGGGGTTACGATCATTGGGCGATCGTCAGCGTGATCGTGTGGCTGGGGATCTTCGTGGCAGGTTCGGCCTGGGCCCTGCGTCGCGACACCAAACGGGTGTGAGGCTCGGGTTCCTGCCCCCGGCCACGGCCGCGGTTGAGGCGCCGACCGCGGTCGGGGCACCGACCGCACACTGACCGAGAAATACACAGTGACCAGCGAAGGAGCACAGTGACCGTCGATGATACGACCGACGAGGCGAGGGCGGAGTCCTCGTCTCTCGGCCTGCGTCCGCTGAACTTCATGAGCTGGTTCTTCCCGCTCTTCTGGCTCGTCTTCCTCGTCTACCCGCTCGCCGGGTCGATCCAGCAGGACGGGTCGCAGCGGATCTGGGGCGTGAGCCTCACGGTCCTCTTCGCGGCCGTGTTCTACACCGGCATGATCGCCGGCGGCATCGGCCTGGGCACCTTCGCCCGCACGAAGCGCAACCCCCATGCCCGCCGCACCCGGCAGGCTCTCATCGTCGTCAACGCCTCCATCGTGGGCCTCATCGTCATCACCGTCGCGGCCGTCCCGATCGTCGGTGAAAACGCGCTGGCGTTCCTCGCCTACATCTCCGTCCTCTCCGTCGTCTCCGTGCAGAAGGTCGTGCCCGGGCTCATCATCGCGGCGTCGACGCTCATCGTCGCCGAGGTGGCCCAACGTCTCGTACCTGGGTGGACTCACGATTGGTCCTCCACCTTCGGGATCTCGATCTCCGGGTTCGCCATGGTCATGGCGCTCATGGCCGGCGACCGGACCCGTGCCGCTAGGGCGGCCGAGGAGGAGAATCGGAGGCTCGAGCGGGAGGCCGAACGGCTGCGCGTGTCCCAAGTCGTCCACGACGTTTTGGGGCATTCGCTCACGGTCATCGCGCTCAAAGCCCAGCTGGCGGCGAAGCTCGAGGCGGCCGGATCCCCGGAGGCGGCTCGGCATATCGCCGAGATCGAAGAACTCGCCCGTGGAGCGCTCGCCGACGTCCGCACCACGGTGCAGGGCACGCGGACGATCTCTCTGGCCGAAGAGCTCGTCGAGGCGACCCGGGCGCTGCGGGCCGCCGACATCCTCGTCGAAGCCCCGACCTCGGTGGACACCGTGGATCCGCGGCTGCGGGAGCTCTTCGCGTGGAGTCTGCGGGAGGGGAGTACGAACATCCTTCGGCATGCCCGTGCCCGCCGAGTCACGATCACGCTTGAGAGGGAACGGCTGACGATGAGCAATGACAACGGTCGCCGCGATGACCCCGCGCACCCGGTCACGGAACTCAACCTCGGCGAGGTGGGTGCTGGTTCGGGACTGCAGGGTCTGCGGAGTCGGGCACGCGCACTCGGTGGGAGTCTGCGAACGCAGCAGACCGACGCTGGTTTCGAACTCATCGTCGTAGGTCCGGATGCGGACCTCGCGCGTCCTCGCGAGGACGCAGGTGGCGGCGAACTCGACGCGGGCGATGCCGATCTCAACGTTGAGAGAGGTGAGATCGGTGACGACGCTGCTCATCGCTGACGACCAGACCATGGTCCGTGAGGCGCTCGCCGCCCTGCTCGGCATGGAAACCGACTTCGAGGTCGTCGCCCAGTGCGCCCGCGGTTCCGAGGTCGTGCCGGCGATCACCGCGGCGCGGCCCGATGTGGCACTGCTCGACGTGGATATGCCCGAACCCGACGGACTCACCGTCGCAGCCACATTGAGAGACGAGTTTCCCGAGGTCAAAGTCATCATCGTCACGACCTACGGGCGGCCCGGTTGGGTCAAACGTGCCCTGGACGCCGGGGTCAGCGGGTTCATGGTCAAGGACGCTCCGGTCGATCACCTCGCCGAGGGGATCCGCCGGGTCATGGCCGGGATGTCGGTCATCGACCCCGAACTCGTCGTCGAATCGACGATGCACGGGGCGTCACCGCTGACCGCGCGGGAGACCGATGTTCTGCGCGCGGCCGCCGACGGGGCGAGCGTCGACGAAGTGGCCGCTCAGCTCTATCTGTCGGCCGGAACCGTGCGGAATCGACTGTCCTCGGCGATCGGGAAGACGAACGCCCGCAACCGCGCCGATGCCGCACGGATCGCCGCGGAGAACGGGTGGCTGTAGGCCTCAGCAGGCTGCAGCACTCGAACGGTCACTTCTTGAGTGCCTGACCCCACGTCAGCTTCGGTCCCGACTTGAGGATCGAGCTCTCGAAGATCCGCGTCGCCAGCAGCAGTGCCAACAGAGTGGTGACAGCGAGAATGAGCAGGGAGACCAGCGGCTCCCACCAGGCGATGGTTCCGAGGAAGACTCGCATCGGCACAGCCACCGCCGCGGAGAACGGAATGTAGGACAGCACAGCCATGACCGTCTCGTTCGACGAGAAGATGATGACGCCCATATACGGCAGGAAGATGAGCATCATGATCGGCGTGCTCGTCGACGGCAGGTCCCCGGTGCGCGAGACCATCGATGCCGCGGCCGCGTAGAGGGCGGCGACCATGACGAATCCGACGATGAAGAGCGGAACGAACCAAGCGATCGGTTCGGCGACCTTGCCCAGAACCAGGTCGTTTCCGCTGATGGCGGCGCCCGCCAGGACTGCAATTGCGGTGAGTCCGATCTGTGCGAAAGCAAGGATCGTACACGCGATGACCTTGCCGAACATGAGCACCCGCGCCGAGGTGGACGCGAGCAGGATCTCCACGATCCGCGACTGCTTCTCCTCCACCACGGACGAAGCGATCGTGTTCCCGAACGTCATCGCCGCCATGAAGAACACCAGGCCGAGGCCGAGCCCGATGAAGTAGGTGAGTGCTGGGTCCGGGGCGTCAGGGTCGAGGAGTTCGACCTCGGGGGTGAGGCTGAGTGCCCCAATGAGAGATTCCGGTGCCGAGCGCAGGGACAGCACCGCGACCCCGGTCGGCGAATCCTCGGATTCGACGACGGCGGATTCGACCTCCTCGGAGGTGATCAGGGCTTTTGCCTCGTCGACATCGGCGACTTGGACGGTCTCGATATCGTCGATTCCCTCGACGGCTTTCGCCCCCGCCGAGGTGACCGCCACCTTGTCCGTGGAGGAGAACAGTGAGGGCAGCGCTCCGGAGACCCCGACGAGGACGCCGAAGAGGACGATGCTCAGGATCGTCGAAACCATGAAAGCCTTCGACTTGAGTCGCACCATGATCTCGCGTTCGATGACGAGCCCGATCGCGGTGGTGAATCCGGCTCGGTTCGTGCCGACTCGGGCCTGGCGGGTGCTGTCGGTCGTGGTGGTCGTGTCGGTGGTGCTCATGACTGTGTGACCTCCTGGAAGAGACGGTTGAGGGCAACGTCGTGTGGGCCGAACGACCTCACCGAGGACACGGTCAGCGCTTGGCGCAGGACCGCCTCGGCGGCATCGGCATTCGGGGCGGTGAACCGGGCCCAATTGCCGTCGAGTTCGACGACGGAGATGTCGGGCAGGCCGCGTACCCAGCCGAGGTCCGCATCGGTCTGCAGCGTCCACTCGGGCAGGCTGCGTTGGCGGCGCAGCTCCGTGGTGGTGCCGGCGGCGACGAGGCAGCCGTCATTGATGATGACGAGGTCGTCGACGAGGCGTTCGACGAGGTCGAGCTGATGACTGGAAAAGAGGACCGGGGCGCCGGAGGAGGCAAAGTCGGTGAGGACGCCCAGGGTGCGTTCGACGGCTGCGGGGTCGAGTCCGGAGAACGGTTCGTCGAGGACGAGCGCCTGCGGGCCGTGGATGAGAGCCGCGGCGATCTGGACCTTCTGCTGGTTGCCGAGGCTGACCGATTCGAGGGTGTCGGTGGGTTCCCCCTTGAGTTCGAGCTGTTCGAGGAGGTCGAGGCCGCGCTTCTTCGCTGCCTGACGTGTGAGGCCGTGGAAGCGGGCGAGGTAGACGAGCTGATCGATGATCGGCATCTTCGGGTAGAGGCCGCGTTCCTCGGGCATATAGCCGATCGCGCCGCGGTGGTCGGCGGTGATGGGGTCGCCGTCGACGAGGACGCGCCCGGAGTCTGCGGCCAGCACCCCGAGGAGGATCCGCATGGTCGTGGTCTTGCCGGACCCGTTCGAGCCGACGAAGCCGGTCATCCGGCCGTCGCCGATGTCGAAGCTGAGGTCGTGCAGCACCTGCTTGTCGCCGAAGCTGCGGTTGATGTTCTCCAAGGTGATCATGTCTCAACGCTATGTGGAGACCGGCGTGAGCGGATCAGCCTTGAGGGTGAATTCGAGCTTCTACCTGCGGGGGAGGCCGGCGGTGGGCCGGCGTCTTTGTAGTTGAAAAGCAAACTACTGAGTAGTCGAAACCGAAACTACTCAGATGGTCGCGGACTACTCGAATACTGCTGAAGGGCAGGGTCTGAGCAATGAAGTTGAGCCTGCGATTCCATAGCTTGGAGGAGTTCGACCAGCTCCTCTCTCCCATCCCCGAAATCGATCGCACTTCGTCGTGCGCGCTCAGGGACCCGAAGCGAGCTGAAACACCTTGCTCGACTTCGAAATGAGGAATGTATGACCCGGTTAGGTCTGCGCGTGCGCGACTGGTGGGCTGCACTCACTGCTGTGCTCATGGTTGCCGCCGGCGGTGCCATCGTGCTGCCGACTGCTCCGGTCCAGGCGGCTCCACTTGGTGCTCAGCAGTCCACTCCGACGGCGAAGGCCCAGGCAGCATCCCACAATCTCAGCTGTGAGCCGGGCGTCGTCTATTCGGTGTCTCGGACGGGACAGCTACGGAAGATCGTCAGCGGTTCTTCGTCTCCAGTTGGCTCCCCGGCCTCCGGCGTCAACAACTTCAACGGCCTCGGCATTGGAGTCGGTGTAGATGGCAATTCGGTGTTCGCAGTCGAACGTACCTCTAGCAGCGGTTACAACATTGGCGCAAGAGTGTATGTGCTCAATGTTGGCACTGGCGCGTGGTCTTCCACGAACGCATCAATCGGGGACACTGGAACCAATTTGGTCGCAGGAGCGGTTGATCTGAAGAGCGGAACTTACTATTTCGGAGGCTTTACAAGTACCCGTACCCAGTTCAAGATATTCCGTTTCAACGAGTCCTCTTCTTCAGTGAACTATGTCGGATGGATCGATACGAATGCCTATTCGCAGGATTCTGCTAATGGAGACATGGCATTTGACTCGAGCGGCAATCTTCTCGTTGTCCGAGGGACCACCGATTACACGACCGTGTTCTCGGTGACGCAAGCCAATCTCGCAGGAGCCGCAGGGGGAAAAATTCCCTCAGCAATGTCGACGCGAAAGCGCACGAACTCAAACGTTAACGGAGTGGCGTTTGACGCGGATGGAAAGGCCTATCTCGGTACTCAGACGGACATCGTCAAATATGCCATGCCGGGGTGGAACAGTGAAGGAACGTTCGCCAGTGGCAGTTGGGGCAGCACTGACCTCGCATCTTGTTCTGCGCCGACGACGATCACCCTTCAAAAGGATGTCGTGGGAGCACGGGCAAAAGCTGACGATCAGTTCGAGCTTCGGCTTGAACAGGAGGGTGCGGAGCTTGGCAAGGCAGTGACAGAGGGCACCAAGCTTGGTCTTCAAGAAGAGATTGTCGGACCATTGCCGACCGGGGTCGGTGAGGAGCTGACGCTGTCAGAATCTGGAACGGGTGCGACGGACCTGCATGACTACGAAAGCAGCTATTCGTGTGCGGTCAAGGGCTCTGCGACTTTCGCGAAGGCGAGTGCAAGCTCGGGAACGGTCACCATTCCCACGAACGCCAAAGGCAAAGAGGTCGTCTGTACCATCATGAACTCGCCTCTGACCGCAAATGTCTCGATCCACAAGGACGTCGTCGACGAGAACGGTGAGAACAAGAAGCCGGGCAAGGACTGGACAGTTGGCGCGAAAGCGACAGCCACGACCGACTCGGTGACCGCAAATCCCACGGCCGCCACGAAGAAGACTGATTCCAACGGCGACGCGAAGTGGGGATTGAAGTTCTCGAAGACCACTGGTCGGGCCACAGTCGCGATCTCCGAAACGCAGCAGGACGGATTCGAGTTCAAAGAGGGCTCGTGCAGCATCACCCATATCGACGGGTCGAAGGACACGAAGAAGCTCACCAGCGACAAGAGCACCGACCTCACCGGAATCAAACCGGGCGACACCGTCGACTGCACCTACGTCAACAAGGTCAGCGACACCGCACTGACCCTGGTGAAGAAGGTCGACAACAAGGCCGCCGCCGGCACTGCCAAGGACACCGACTGGACGCTCAAGGCCGCCGGTGACGTAGCCGCGGGCAATAAGACGATCGAAGGCAAAACCGGATCGTCCGAAGTCACGAAGGCCAAGGTCAAGGCGGGCAAGTACGCCCTCTCCGAAACCGGAACCCCGAAGGGCTACGAAGCCTCCGACTGGGTGTGCAAACCGACCTCTGGTTCCGGAGTCGTCACCTCTGACAAGAGCTCCGTGACCCTGAAGTCCGGCGACGACGTCACCTGCACCATCACGAACACCGCAAAGACCGGCGCCGTGACCTGGGGCAAGACCAACGAATCAGGCAACGACCTCAAGGGATCGGTGTGGACTCTCACCGGACCCGACGGAGCCGAACTCACAATCGAGGACTGCGCAGCCGCCTCGGCGAGCGAATGCACCGGACAGGACAAAGACCCAGCAGCAGGGAAATTCTCGGTCACCGGCCTCAAATGGGGCGACTACAAGCTGACGGAGAAGAAGGCCCCGGCCGGATACATCCTCGACGACACACCACACACGTTCACGGTCTCCGGATCCGAGCTCGACAAGTCGCTCGGGTCGTACACCAACGAGCAGAAGCCCCAGGTGGCGCTGCCGCTCACGGGCGGAACCGGAAGCCAGATCTACCTCATCGGTGGAGCAGCTCTGCTCGCAGCCGCCGGTGCCATCGCACTTCTCAAGGGCCTGCGCCGCAGGAACCGGAAGCACTGAAAGGGAAACAATGAAAAACAGGAAACTGGGTCTTCTGCGGCGTCTGACCGCGGTGGCCGCGATCGCCTCGCTGAGCGTGCTCGGCATGGCCGGCACGGCGCAGGCCGATAGCAATGTGGGCAACATCGACACCGGACGCTCCGGCTCGATCATCGTCCACAAGTACGACGGTGCCTACGGTACCGACGGTGGTGACGGCTCGGTGAAGACCGACACCTCGAACCTCGGCACCCCGCTCGACGGCGCCGAGTTCACGGTCAAGCAGGTCACGGCCAAGGGTGGCCAGGCCATCGACCTGAAGACCCCTGAAGGCTGGGACCTCATCAGCGGGCTCAAGGCCTCCGAGGTCAAGGCCGGTGGATTCTCGCTGGGCAACGGCGTCGCGAAGACCACCGCAAACGGCGGACTCGCGACCTTCGAAGGTCTGCCCCTCGGCCTCTACCTCGTGGAAGAGACCAAGGCTCCGACGAACGCGACCTCGACCACGGATCCGTTTCTCGTCACGCTGCCGCTGTCGCAGTCGAGCGGCAAATGGCTCTATGACGTCAACGTCTACCCGAAGAACTCGGTGAACAAGACGCAGCCAACGAAAGAGGTCTCGAACCCCTCGGCACCCGTCATCGGTTCGACCGTTGACTGGAAGATCACCGCACCGATTCCCGAAGCGAACAACGGATTCAAGAAGTTCTCGATCGTCGACCAGGTCGACTCGCGCCTGGAATATGTCTCGGCCAAGGTCGCCGGTTTCACCGCAGGCACCGACTACACGATCGATGAAAGTGGTCAGAAGATCACTATCAACTTCACCAAGGTCGGCCTCGGCAAGCTCACGTCCGGGCAGAAGGTCGTCGCCACGATCACCACGAAGGTCACCTCTCAGGGTGACGGCTCCATCGAGAACACCGCGCTCGTCAACACCAACGATTCGACCGTCGAGACCCCGGCCGTGAGCACGAACTGGGGCTCGCTGCAGATCATCAAGCATGTCGCCGGCGACAAGGCACACACCCTCGCCGGAGCCGAGTTCGACATCTTCTCCGACAAGGACGGCCAGAACAAGGTCGCCTCGGTCAAGACTGCAGCTGACGGCACCGTTTCGATCACCCTGTGGGTCGGCAACAACGACGTCACTGAGAAGAAGTACTGGGTCAAGGAGACGAAGGCTCCGACCGGCTACATCCTCGACGACTCACTCAACGAGGCGACCGTGAAGGCCGGCGCCACCACTGCGGCTGTCAAGTACGAGTTCGCCAACACTCAGCAGGGCCACCCCGAGCTGCCGCTGACCGGTGCTGACGGCAAGCTGCTCGCGATGATCGCCGGAATCGGCCTCATGCTCATCGCCGGCGGTGCAGGCATCGTCGCAGCCAACCGCCGTAAGAACCAGGTGTGACCCACTCACCTGAGGGCAGGCATTCCACCAAGACTGCCGTGCCGGGCACGTCCACGCGGCGTCCGTCCACCGACGGGCGCCGCTGGCGCGTGCCCATCCTCTCCCTCGTCATCGCGCTCATCGCCCTGACCGGTTTGGGCATCTGGACGTACCCGAGTGCGGCGGCGTGGTTCTCTCAGCTCGACCAGTCGAAGATCATCGACAACTCAGCGGGGGTGACCGAAGGCGACAAGGCCGAGAACGCACGTCAGATCGCGCTCGCCCACAAGTACAACCAGGCCCTCGAGTCCGGTGCGCAGCTGGAGTCGAACCACCGTCTGCCTTCGGGGAAAGGCACCTCGGCAGCCGGTGCTCCGGCGTACGAGGATGTGCTCGACGACGGTGGACCCGGTGTGATGACCCGTCTGCGGATCCCCTCCATCGATGTGGACCTGCCCGTCTACCACGGCACCGACGACGCGACCCTGCTCAAAGGTCTCGGCCATCTCGAAGGGACCAGTCTGCCCGTCGGAGGGGACGGCACCCATTCGGTCATCACCGGACACCGAGGACTCGCCGATGCGACGATGTTCACGAACCTCGACAAGGTGGGCAAGGGCGATCGCTTCACACTCACGACCTTCGGCCAGGTGCTCAGCTACCAGGTCGTGCGTACTCAGGTCGTCGACCCTGACGAGACCGAATCACTGGGCACGATCTCCGATCGTGACCTCGTCACTCTCGTGACGTGCACGCCGCTGGGCATCAACTCCCAGCGGATCCTCGTCACCGCCGAACGTGTCTATCCGACGCCTGCGGCCGACCAGGAATCAGGACTCGCCGAATCCGACCTGCCCGGCTTCCCCCGGTGGATCGTCATTATGGCTGCCGGCTTCCTGGCCGCGGGTTTCTACGTCTGGTGGTCGGGCCGCCCGGTCCGCCCGAAGGGCGAGAAACCGAAGACCGATACCCCCGCCGAGGCGGACGCTCAGTCCCGTACGAAGAGGGTTAAGCCTTCGCGCGGCTCACGGCATTGATTCGGCCGGTGTCGCGGAGCTTGAGCATCTGCTTCGGGATATCGCGGCGCCGTTCGGCACCGAGCTTCGCTCGAGCCTGCAGCACATGCGATTCGACCGTGCGCACCGACAGGACGAGGCGCTGACTGATCTGCACATTCGTCAGCCCCTCAGCGACGAGCCGGCACACCTCGAGCTCTCGGTCGGTCAAAGTGACGGACGGAGCCGCGGCATCGGAGATCGCGGTGTCCTCGCGCGGCTGCGGATCTTCCGGAGGCGTGACCGCTCTCTGCCGCAGCGCATCGAGCGCCTCACCGGCCACGCGTGCACGGGAACTGAGCCGCTGACTGAGGAACAGTGCCCTGGCCTCGGCGAAGGCGTGGCGGGCGGCACCCCGGTAGCCGACGGACCGCAGTTCCAGACCGGCGGTCAGGAGCGCCTCGGCGTCCTCATCGGCCGATGCATCGAGGTGCCGGCGTGCGGCGCGCGGTCCGGGCAGATTCAGGTCGGCGGATTCGTCGGGAAGGCTCGCCAGCGCCTCGGCGGCGGTGATGGTGCCGTCGAGGAACCGCGCATGAGCGAACACGGTATGCATCCATGCAGGCATCGGTCCCGGATTCGTCGCCCCGGGTCCCAGTAGGAAGGCAGCCAAGCCGTCGTGGAAGCGATAGCCCTGCGCGGGAAGCGAGACATCGCCCGACGTCGGGCGATAGTACGGGGCGTTGCTGCGCTGCCACCGTCCAAGGGTGTCGCGCAATCCCCATCCCACCGCCAGCAGTGCCGGGGTGACAGTGGCTGCGACGGCCTCATAGTCCCGTGCGGCCAGATCGGTCTCTCCGTCGAGCAGGCGCTGGATGCCGATGCACCAGGAGGCCGTTGCATTCAGCTGCCAGCCGCAGTGGGTGGAGGCCCCGCTCGCGGCTTCCAACAGTTTGCGGGTGATGAGTTCCGATCGCTGCGGTTCGATCCCGGCCAGCAGACAGTTCACCGTCGCTCCGACCATGAAATACCAGGCCATGGTGTACGTGAAACCCGACAGTGACCTGGGGTTGGCCCCGGTGAGTCCGACGTAGTATTCGTAGCCTTCCTTGGCGGCTGCGATGAGTGCCTCTGCGTTGTCCGTCTTGAGGTGATACTGGCACAGAGCCGCATATGCGGCGAAGCGCAGAGCATGTGGCGCTGACTGCGAATCGGCGACCGCGCGAGCGTCCTCGAGGCGGGTCATCCCGCTCCCGGCGAACGAGGTGACGAGGTTCGCGATACCCGGAATGACCGGATCGACTTCGTCTCGCAGGTGGTCGGTCCACCACTGGGGAAGTTCGGGTTCACCCGCAAGCGCCGCAGCGGCCGTGAAGAGCAGCTCGAACAGAACCGATTCGCGCTCGCAGCCCAGAGGTCCGTGCTCGACACCGGTTCTGATGAGGGCGATCGCTCCGACCCGATCGCCGCTCAAGAGTCGGGCCGTGATCGTCTGCAACTCCCATTCGAGCAACCACGGTGCATCGTTCCTGGCCACATCCTCAACCAGGTGGAGCATGATCGTCGCCTCCAAGGGATCGCCGAGGCGGTTGAGGGTGCGTGCCGCTTTGAGCAGGAGCACCGCATCGGAGCGGTCGATCTCGCGGCCCGCACTGATGACATCACGAGCCAGACCGATCTCCGCGGCTTCACCGACCGGATAGCCGGCTTTCCACAGGATCGCGAGCCGACGGTTGAATTTCTCCTCGTCCGTGGAATCGGCCTCTCCGATGAGTTGGTTGGCCATGGCATCGATGTGCAGGGGCGGGACCGCCACGGACGGCTGACCGCTGACCTCGAACTCTCGGGCCAGACGCAGGTCGATCAGACGAGAGACGGCCGAATCCCCGAAGAGCTGTTTCGCCGTTCGGGTGGGCATGGGGCTGAGATCGCCGAGGCGGCGAGCGGCGATGAGTGTGGAATCAGGCATCCGCGGATACAGCGGAGCAAGTCGCGACAGCACCCTGGTGCCGAAGAACGGCGTATCGAAGCTGGCGTGCGGGTAGTGGCGGGGAACTCGATCTGGGTCCTCTTCCGCCCAGGCGACGAGATCGGCCGCGACCAATGGCCTGCCCCCGCACAGCGCCGCCAAAGTGCGCAGCTGCAGGTCATCGAGTGGAGTCGTCGCAGACAGTCCCGCCACGAGTGCCATGGATTCGCTGCCTGTGAGCGGCGCCAGATCGATGCGATCGACTTCACCGGCGCTCCAGCTCATGGCGATCTGCTTGAGCACACTGTTGCCGCCCTGATGGACCGTGCGCAGAAGATCACCATCGACGAGGTAGGCCACCGGTACTCGAGAGACGTGTATAGCCTGGTCGATCACGGACGCGGTGTCGTCCGTGAGCAGGTGGGCCCCGCTCATGATCCTCGGTCCACCGCTGAGCCTGCTGGCGTCGACGAACTCCGCGACCTCCTCGGCGGTGGTGTGGGCACTGATCCGCAGCAGGGACTCATCGGTACGACCAAGAGCAACGGCCAGCGATCGTCCGAAATCCAGGGCGCCGTCGCCGGTCAGACAAACCACGATGACAGAGCGGCCGGAGCGGAGCAGATCGAGGATCTGATTCGATTCTCGGCTGCGCGTCGGCGCCAAATGCACAAGACGGTCGTAGGCGGGGTCGACGGGGACGAAATCGTCCGAGCTGTGCATCGGATGCTACCTTTCCGGTCGTCGCAGTGACACAGCCAAGGGGGACTAGCTGTGATGCGTCGGTTCGACCGTGAACGCAGTGGTGGGGTCAGGTGGGGGAGTGACGGACGACCGGATGGCTGTCCGATGACCCATATAATACTCCCGTTGTTGTCATGGTCTTGCCTGTTGGGACGCCGGGATTACGGTCTCAGCCCCCGACCTTCGCGATTCCATGCTCGTAGGCCCAGATCACGGCGTGGATGCGATCGCGGATGCCGAGCTTCGACAGCAGGTTCGACACGTGGGTCTTCACGGTCGCCTCACCGACGAAGAGATTTCCGGCGATCTCGGAATTGCTGGCCCCCGTTGCCACCAGCCTCAGCACCTCGAGCTCGCGGTCGGTGAGGTGCTCGAGTTCCGGGGCGCTGGGTGCCGCCGGTTCCGGGGTCGACACTGACCTTTCGATGACCCGGCGCGTGACCTCGGGGGAGAGCAGGCCGTCTCCGGCGGCCAAGGCGGTCACTGCGTCGATGAGCTGCTCGGCCTCGGCGGTTTTGAGAAGGAACCCGCTGGCACCAGCGGCCAGAGCCCGAAACAGAAAGTCGTCGCGGTCGAAGGTCGTGAGCATGAGGACGGCTCCGGCAGCACCGCGGCGAACGATCTCCTCTGTCGCCTCGAGCCCATCCATGACAGGCATCTGCACGTCCATGCAGATGACATCGGGAGATAATTCGAGTGCCCTGTCGATGGCGATCTGCCCGTTCTCGGCCTCACCGACGACCTTGATGCCGTCTTCGGATTCGAGGATTGTACGGAAGCCAGTGCGGACCATCGATTGGTCGTCGACGAGGAGGACTCGGATCATGTGGATGCCTTCGCTGAATTGTCGGGGCGGTTGTGGGTCTCCGGAGCTGGATCGTCAGAAGAAGCCGTGTCGTCCGGGCAGACAGTGCTGCGCGGGTAAGGGATGCGAGCACGGACGAGCCAACCGCCGCGTGACTTCGGGCCGGCTTCGAGGCTGCCGCCGAGGGCGCTCATCCTCTCCCGCATACCGACGATGCCCAATCCCAGTCCTTCGCTCTGAGTTCGTCCCTCGGCTTGGGGCCGGGCACCAGCGGAAACAGACGTGGCCGCACCGCCTGTCGGGCGAGAATCACTGACCTCGACCTCGAGGTCGGTGCGACCGTAGCGCAGCCGTACGTCCACCTCGGCACCGGCGCCCGCGTAGCGAGAACAGTTGGTCAGGGATTCCTGAATGACGCGATAGATCGACATCTCGGTGATCGGAGTGAGTGGGCGAGGCTCCCCGATCGTCGCGTACTCGACCGTTTGGTCGAATCGTCGGGCCGATTCGATGAGTTCCGGGAGATCGCCGAGGCTGGGGTTGCCCTTCGTTGATGCCGCCGTCCCATTGTCGGCGGGAAGGTCCGCCGCCTGGCCTCCCGGAGCGGTCGCGTTGTCCGTGGCCGCCGTGTCGTCGGTCGCCGAGTCCGTATCACGCAGTGTGTAGACGAGGGCGCGGAGTTCGTCGACGGTCTCGCGGGTCGAGGATTCGATGACCTGGAGCGATTCCTTGGCTTTGGCGGGGTTCTTCTCAAGGCTGCGACGTGCGGCAGCGGCGTGGATTCCGACCCCGGCGATATGGTGGGCGACTCCATCGTGGAGTTCCCTTGCGATGCGTACGCGTTCGAGGTCGAGAGCCTGCCGGGTCAGTTGCTGCTCCTGCTCACGCACCTCCGCGTTGGCCGCGCGAAGGTCAGCCATGAGACGTCGTTGTCTCCACGCGCGATTGCCGAAGATCCATCCTCCTCCGAAATAGGCGACGTTCGTCAGAAGGTTCACCCCGACAGCAGCGGCGATCTGGAGTACTGACATGTTCTCGACCGCCTGGAACTGGAAGGACATCGACAGCACGGCATACACAAAAATCGAAATGCACAGCAGCAGTCGCGAAATGAAGGCCTTGCGGCGATCGGCCTGCCATGCGCCGATCGAATAGAGGCCCATAAACAGTGCGATTTGGGAAACGGCCGGTTCCAAAGCACTGAGGACCTGCGCTGCGACGTAGATGGCTGCTTGGATCCATGCGACCTGGCTGGGGAATCGACGACGGTAGATCAGAGGTACCGCTACTGCCGCCGATGCCAAACACGCCGCCCACAGGGGAGCCTTGAACGGCCATTGCCCGGTGGCGTAGTAGAGGCATGAGAAGATCATCGATCCCGCCGCGAGCGCCGCGACGATCCAGAGATCGGCCCGCGTTGGGTTGCGGTTCTCGGCCGACGAACCTGCCATTGAGCTTGCCGTTCGAGGGTTTCCCGCCTGTTCCTCCGTCATCCTTCCAGCTTAGACAGTGCCGTGTGCTGCCGGTATCCGCCGCAGTGGGGATTTCGCGACGCGTTACTCCCACGGGTGGTGGAACAGATGAACCGACGTTCTCAGTCCCGCTTTTCAGCGACGACGACGGCCAGGTCCCGGTGCTGCCAGTGCACGCGGGTGGTCAGCTCCGCCTCGGCGAACCAGGTCAGCTGCTCCTCGAGGGAGCTGGGCGTGTCGTCGACCCAATCGATCGGTGTGACGACGTCCGCCGGATCGGCGGGCACGATGAGGTCACCGAGGACGAACCTCCCGCCGGAATCGAGCACCGCCGCGATGCGGGCGAAGAGGTCGGCCTTGCCGGGGCCGTCGAGATGATGGACGGAGAGCGTGGACATGACCAGGTCGAACGGCCCCTTCGGCAATGATTCTTCGAGGCGGCCCAGCTGCAACCGGGTGCGTTCCGGGTCAAGGGTCGACTCGGCAGCGGAGAGCATCTCGGAACTCGCGTCGATGCCGAGCAGCTCGGCCTCCGGGAGTGCCTCGAGGACGCGCTGTGCTGTCAGTCCGCTGCCGACGCCCAGATCGAGGATTGACCTCGGTGCCCCGGTGGCCGCCGCAGCTGCCACCTCGGTCTGCAGGCGCGGGTAATCGGGGATCTCCTCGGCCATGAGCGCCAGGTAGGTCTCCGGATCCCACTCGAAATCGGACATGTCAGCTCCTTCGCCGGTGCGACGAAGCCTACTCCTCGCGGCCCTACAGGTCGATGGCGACGATCGGATCCGTGGTCGGCTGCTTCGAACCGCCCTCGGGTTCGACGGTGATACCGAAGACGCTGCCGTCGGTGAACTTTTCGCCGGTGATGGTCACCGGCTCATCCGCCATCAGGCCGGCGTTTTCCGGGCCGTCGGCACCGATGACCCACATCTGCATCGACTTTCCGGCCGGTGGCTGTCCGATGTCTTTGGGGCTGAGGCGGATGAGCTGCTCGCTCTTGGAAGAGAGAACAGTGACAGAGCCGCCCTCGGGCAGCTTCTCGGTGTGCGTACGCAGATCACTGGCCTCCATGAGACGGGCAGAATCATCCAACTGCTGCTGAGTCGCGGCCAGCTCCTCTTCCAGGGCGTTCTGCCGCTGTTGCTGCTGCCAGAGGGTCCCGCCGAGACCGGCGGCGACAACGATCGCGGCCGCGGCCGCGACCCACGGCAACCAGGAGATGCGGCGAGGCTGTGGATCTCCTGCGCCTTCAGCGCGGGGGTCGGGCCTGCGTGCCTCTCGATGGTCGCTCAGCGACGTCGGTGCCGGCTGAGGATCGTTGGAGGCATCAGCGGCGATGGGCGGAGCCGAGGTCTCACCGGCCGGTGGGGCCTTCGCCTCGGCGGCTGACGACGTCTCCGGAGTCGGTTCCTGTGCCGGCTCCTGGGCGTGGTTCTCGGGGATCGACAGAATCGTCTCACGAGTCGAGGAGCTGACCTCGACTGGTTCATCGGACTCGGCTGCTTCGGCCATGACGTCGGAATAGGAAGCGACCTCAGCGCGGAAGTCGGCATCGGACTCGGCAAGTGCCTGAGCCTCGGCGAGCTCGGAGTCGCTCAGCCCGCCCAAGGCCAGGCCGGCGGCCAGATAATCACGATCGGTGCTCATCGACTCGCCTCCAACTCGTCTCGCAGCTTCTTCATTCCGTCTCTGATCCGTGACTTGATGGTACCCAGCGGCACCTTGAGATCCTCCGAGATCTGAGCGTGGGTCAGACCCTGATAGAAGGCCATGACGATCGGCGTGCTCTGTTCCTCGGGGAGGATCTTCAACGCGGAGACCGTGCGGTCCGACTCCGCCCGATCGATCACGGTCTGCTCGACTCCCTCAGCCGCCTCGGCGGAGGTGCGCAGCCCGTCGGCGAAGTCACGGTCCTGCTGGGACTGAACGCTGCGCACACAGTCGATGGCCCGTCTGCGACACAGGGTGACCAGCCATGCCCTGCCCGTTCCCCGGGCCGGGTCGAAGCCCGAACACCGCGTCCACACCTCGGTGAAGCATTCCTGCAGGACCTCCTCGGCGAGTGATCGGCTCTTGACGATCCGGAGGATCACGGCCATGAGGATGCGCGATTGGGTGGTGAAGAGTTCGTCGAACGCGGACCGATCGCCTGCAGCGATCCGCAGCAGCAGCTCACCGCTGGGATCCGATGCGGTGGCCGCTACCGCCGAGGCGATTCCGGCGTCGGCAACGGCCGGTGGGTGGTTCTCCTGCCGATCGGACCCCGGGGGTCCGTGCCGAAACGCCGTCGGATCGTCTGAACTCATTGACCAATCATGTCATCCCTCGGACTGCGCGTCGTGCCGAGTCCAGGGGGCAGGGGAAGACGACGGCGGCCGGGGCCCGATCGCGACTGCATTGATCGTTCCCCGGCTACCACCATTCGGTGTGTCGTCGTCACTTCCCGGGCATCATCACAGCGTCGACCATGTAGACCGTGGCGTTGGCGGTCTTGACCCCGCCGCAGACCAGTCCGGCATCGTCGAACTTCATGTCCTCGCCCTCACCGGAGATCTTCACCTTCGAGCCTTCGACGGTCTCGTGCTCACCGGCGATCTCATCGGGGGAGAGCTGACCGGGGATGACGTGGTAGGTCAGCACCTTCGTCAACTGATCCGAATCCTTGGCCAGGGCGTCGAGGTCGTCCTTCGGCACATCGGCGAACGCATCGTCGATCGGGGCGATGACGGTGAATTCGTCGCCGTTGAGAGTGTCGACGAGGTCGACATCGGGATTGAGCTCACCCGAGACCGCCTTGGTCAGGGTCGTGAGCATCGGGTTGTTCGAGGCGGCGGTGGCGACAGGATCCTGACCCATGCCCTCGACAGATCCAGCCCCGTCGGGGTTCGCCTCGGCGTAAGCCGAGCAACCCTTGCCGACGAGATCGGTATCGGCCATGGATGAGTCACCGGATTCGTCGGGCATCTCGGATTCGGCCGAGTCAGCCGGCTGCGATTCGGAGCTGCCCGAATCCGAGCCGGATTCCTCCCCGCCGGAGCCGGAATCCATGCCGCAGCCGCTCAGTGCCAGGAGGCCGATGGCTCCGGCCGAGAGGATGGTGGCGGTGCGTGTGCGAAGCAGAGTCTTCATTGTTCTTCTCCTTAAAACAGTGATGCGGATGATCCCACAGCTGTGAAGTGGTCTCCATTGCTCGCTGTGTACTGGGTATTCGGTGTGGTGTCGGATTCGGATGGGTGGATGGGGAAGAAATCTTAAGAATTCCTTCGCCGAGGCGGCCCCGGGGACCGTCATTCGACGCGGAATTGGATGTGATGGTGCCCGGTGGCCGAGTTCGGAATCGAATCCCTTCGTTTCCCCGTCTGTACCGTGCCGTCCTTGTCCGTGGCGCGCACGGTGAGGGTATGGGAGCCCGCGGCCACCTCGGCGAATTCGGCCCGCCACTGCCGCCAGGTGTCGATCGTGACCTCCTCGGCCAGATCCGCCCGCGTCCATTCGCCGTCGTCGAGTTTGACCTCGACGCGCTCGATCCCTGAGCGCTGCGCCCAAGCGGTGCCGCCGACCCGGAGGTCCCCGGCAGCGACCTTGGCCAACGGCTTGGGGACCTCGATGCGGGAAGCGACGAGGATGGGGGCCTTCTCGTCCCACCCCCGGTCGGTCCAGTAGGCGGTCTTCTCATCGAAGCGGGTGACCTCGAGTTCGGTCACCCACTTCGTCGCGGAGACGAAACCGTAGAGTCCGGGAACGACGAGGCGGGCGGGAAAACCGTGGATCGGGGTGAGCGGTTCGCCGTTCATGCCCACCGCCAACAGGGCGGCACGGTCATCGGTCAGTGCACCGATCGGTGTCGAGGCGGTGAATCCGTCGAAGGAATGGGAGAGGACCATATCGGCTTGCGAGCTCGGGCGGGCTCGGGCGAGGAGTTCGCGCACGGGATAACCGAGCCAGGTCGCATTGCCGACGAGATCCCCGCCGACGGGATTGGATACGCAGGTGAGCGTGATGTGGTGTTCTTCCAGAGGCAGGTCGAGGAGGTCGTCCATCGTCAGGGTGACCTCGTTCTCGACCATGCCGTGGATGCGCAGAGACCACTGTTCAGGGTCGATGACCGGCGGTGAGAGCACCGTGTCGATGCGGTAGAAGTCCTTCGCCTCGGTGACGAAGGGGACTGTGCCGTCGACGTCGGTGCTCGCGGCCGCCGGGATCGCTGCCGCCTTCTTCGCGGGGGTAGGCAGAACCAGTTTGGCGATCGCGGCACCGGCGTCCTGAGTCAGCGAGACAACGGTCTGACCAGCGGCGATGGTGACGGCTCCGATGGCGCCGACGGCTCCGGCGAGGCCGAAGAAACGGCGGCGGCTGAGCGGATCCGAAGTTCGTGAAGGTTCCGACGTCCGTGAACCGGGCGCGATGCGGCGCGCGGCATCGGCACGGTCGGCCGCCTCGGCGGGAGTTTCAGGTACACCGAGGCGCAGCAGCACGACGAAGACCGCGACACCCCCCGCGATGCCGATGAGCGTGGGAATGATGTCGAGGGCGCCCGCCTCGGGGCGCAGGACGATGACGATGAGGGGGACGAGCCCGGCGATGAGCAGCAGCGTCGTGGCCAGACGCCGGCGGGAGGCGGCCAGGGCTCCGATGAGCCCGGCGAGAACGAGCGCCCCGAGCCCGGTGGAGACGACGAGGACGAGCTTGTCGTTGTCGCCGAAGAGGGCGATGACGGGTTTGATCGCCGCCGGGGGGGCCAGTGGGATGATCGCCTGACCGAGGGTGAGCAGCGGTGCCGCACTCGGGGTGAAGGCACGCGCGATGAGGTCGGCGAGACCGAACATCATGACTGCGGCGACGACGCCTGCCGACGTGCCGCGGAAACGGTGGGCTGCACGGGTTTTCCGATTCATAGTGATGATTCGGAGCCGCCGGGGCGGCGGATGGGTCTGCGGGTTTTGTCACTGACCATTCACTGAAACGCCAGTGACCTTGTTGCGTGCCTGTCGTAGCATGGTGCAATGACTGAGAAACCCGGATACGCCCAGCCGCAGGCTCCGACCGGAGACGCGGATGAGCCGAAGAGCCCGAGTGCGCCGATCTACACCGCGAAGGTCGAGAACCTCGGCGGCACCTCGGGTGAGGTGCGCGTCGAAGACGGCCAGACCCTGCCCACTGCCCCGACCTCACGGGTCGAAGAAGGCAACAACCCGGAACAGTTCCTCGCCATGGCCTGGTCGACCTGTCTCGGTGAAACGCTCAAGGTCGTCCTCGCTGTCAATGAGATCGAAGCGCTCTCACGCGTGCGCGTCGAGGTCGAACTGCACAACGAACCCTCCGGCAACGGCTTCTACTTCGCCCCGAAAGCCTTCATCTCCATCGAAGGGGTCTCGGACACCGACGCCGAGAAGTACGCTGCCCGTGCCCACGCTCGCTGCCCCATCTCCAAACTGCTCATGGGCAAGGGCACCCCGGTCGTCGAGATCGAACCCTACAAGAACCCGGACAACTTCCAGCTCAGCTGAGTTCGCCACCCGCCTCGGCGGAGGAAGAGGCCCCGACCGTCACGGTCGGGGCCCCGTCAGTTCGCACTCGCGCTTTACCTGTCGGACTCCGCGGCAACCTCGGCGGCGATCTGCGCCAACTGTACGGCCGCCTCGGCGGGATGGATCAGCCATCCCACATGGGACGACGCGAGCGTGCGCACCCGGTAGGGATTGTCCGGGGTGAGCGCATCGCCTTCGCAGATGAGGCGATCCTGCATCGCGGCCGGCAGGCTCCGATCCTCGCCGAGGCGGACGAACGTGCGCGGGATCGTCCCCCACGTGCCCGCCTGCGCCCGATGTTCGGGACCTCCCACGTCGAGGTTTTCATCCGGCTGGAGTGAGCCCAAGAAGACGCGGAATTCGTCATCGCTGACGTCGGCGCAGAAGAGTGCTTTCAACCCGTCGAGGACCTCCGGGTCCGCCTGGCGGAAATTGCAGCGCAGCAGACCCAGCTGCCCGGGGTCACCGGCCAGGGCCCGGGCGAGAGCCGCAGCGTCGACGGTCTCCATCTCGGGTTCGGCATTGTATTCAGCGGCTGGAAGGTCCACCGGTGCCCATGCGGAGACATAGACCATGTGGTCGATCAGCTCCGGATGCGCATTCGCCAAGGCTGTCAGCGTGGCCCCGCCGCGGCTGTGAGCGACGATGACCACCGGTCCGTGCTCCTTGGCGCGGGCGGCCTCCTCGGTGAGAGCCCGGACATTGTCGTCGACGGTCACACCCCTGATCGATCCCGACTCCGAGGTGAACTGGGCAAGGTCCTGAGGCGCCTGATACCCGAGCGGGAAGGTGGCGGCGAAACCGTGACCCGGCAGGTCGACCGCAGCCGAGCGCACTCCGTGGAAGGCGAGTTCGGCCTGCAGCGGGGCGAAAGAGAAGGAAGTGGCGAAAGCGCCGTGGACGAGGATGAGCGTCGGCTGCGTCATCTCCTCAGCCTAGCGGCCGCCTCGGCGATGGGGAACGGAACACCAGACAAATGGCTCACTGGATGTCGAAGCGGATTACAGTGGCTGGTAGGACGCTCGGCACCGGGCCGGGCACGGAGCGACGAGAGGAGCCGAGGTGGAGATGAACTTGCAGGAGTTCCTGTTCCTCGCCCTCGACCTCACCGGCACTTTCGTCTTCGCAGTCTCCGGAGTGCTGCTGGCCGCGCGACGCAATTTCGACATCACCGGCGGGTTGGTGCTGGGCACGATGACGGGCATCGGCGGAGGCATGATCCGCGATGTGCTCCTCGACCGGGTGCCCAACGCCATCGGCCAACCGATCTACCTCGCCCCACCGGTGATCGCGACCCTGCTCATCTACATCATCGGCTCCCACATCTCCCGCGCACGGATCTGGATCGTCGCCTTCGACGCGATGGGCCTCGGCCTCTTCAGCGTCACCGGCACGACGATCGCGCTCGCGGCCGGGACGAACTATCCGGCGGCGCTGCTCATGGGTGCGCTGACCGCGTGCGGCGGAGGGCTCATGCGCGATGCCGTGGCCAGTGAGGATCCGGCGATCTTCCGCGGCACCGACCTCTACCTCATCCCCGCCCTGTTCGGTTCGGGGCTGACGATCATCGCCGAGGTGACCGGACTGTTGGGTGCCATCGCCTCACTCATCATCGCGGCCGCCGCTTTCGGCTTCCGCATGCTCGCGTGGAAGCTGCAGTGGCGGGTGCCGCAGCCGATGCGGCAATGGTCGTACCGGGACACCGGACAGCGCGTGAAGAAGAAGCTGCCGTCGGTGTTCCGGAAACCGGATTGAGGACGTCGGTGTCTCGCTTCGTCGAAATCAGCGGTGTCGAGGCTGACACATCGCTGCCTGTATGGGGCGCCTGTGGGTGTGCGACGATGAAATCATGAGTGAGACACCGCCCGGACCGCCGCCACCGGGGCCACTTCCGTTGCATGAGGAGAAACCGGTTCCGACATGGACGCGTGACTTTGTGCGCGTCCTCGGGGTCTCGTTGTTCGGGGCACTGTTCTTCACCTTCTTCATCTGGCTCGCCTCGACGGGGCTGATGGTCAGCAACAACTTCGACATCATCGAAGCGGATGCGATGTGGATGGGAATCTGTGCCGCAGGCCTCGCCTTCTTCTTCCCGTTCCTGTTCATGGAGCACAAACGACCGGATGACGGGTTCCGGCGTGAGGGTCTCATTCCGCTGATTCTCCTCGGCGTGGTCGCCTCCGCAGTGATCGTCTCCCTGGTGGCGCTGGTCTGGCCGTTCTTTCTCGGCGTGCGGGCCGTTCCCGGAACGGTTGCCGCGGAACTCAATGCCGATCCGGCGAGCTTCTTCCTCGTTCTGCTCTTCTTCATCGGCGGCATGGCGTGGAGCACGTGCATGATGATGCCGATGATGATCGGCGGCTACAAAGTCGCGCTGTGGCTGCTGCTGCCGTATCTCGGATTTGCCTTCCTCATCTTCTTCGCCGGTGTGCACGTCTTTGAGAACCCGCCGAGCCTGCTTGTCACGATGATCTGGGTGGCCGTGGCGCTGTCCGGTCTGGCGGTGCTGACGGCGCTCGCGGCTCTGCGCAATGTCATTGACAAGCCGAAGCCGCAGATGACTGCGAGCGAACGCGATGCGGCCTACCAGGGGTACCTTGCGGACAGGCGTCGGCGCGGACTGACGAATGAGAATCCGCTGCCGGGTATCGACGGACCTCAGCAGCCGCCTCGGCGGTGAGTTGTCGGTATAGACGCGGCCCTTCCCACCTGGAAAGATGAACGCATGTGTGAGCCGACGAGCAACTGGACGACCGATCCTGCACCACTACTGCGCGCTGGGGAGGGATTCCGCCTCGGCGAGGTCGATCCCGAATCCACCCCCGGCTACGACGGGGACAAGAAGAGCGGGAAGAAAGATCTCGAAGCGCTGTCTGCTGAGCTCAACGACCTGCAGGAGCGCCTCTTCGCCGCCCACCACGACGAGGACTGCGGTCCCGCCGTCCTCCTCGTCCTGCAAGCCATGGACACGGCGGGCAAAGGCGGAATCGTCCGCCACGTCGTCGGAGCCGTCGATCCGCAGGGTGTCGAGCTCGCCGCCTTCAAGAAACCGACTGAAGAGGAACTAGCCCACGACTTCCTTTGGCGCATCCGACCGCGCGTGCCCGGGCCCGGCATGATCGGAGTCTTCGACCGCTCACACTACGAGGATGTGCTCATCGGCCGCGTTCGTGAACTCGCCGACGAGACCGAGATCGAGCGCCGCTACACCGCCATCAACGACTTCGAAGCTGAACTGATCGCGGCGGGAGTGCGGATCGTCAAGGTCATGCTCCACATCTCTCCGGACGAGCAGAAAGAGCGTCTGGCCGAACGCCTCGAACGGCCGGACAAGTACTGGAAGTACAACCCGGGTGACGTCGACGAACGACTCCTGTGGCCGGATTACATGGACGCCTATCAGGCCGTTTTCGACCGCACCTCCACCGAGGAGACCCCGTGGTTCGTCGTGCCCGCGAACCGGAAATGGTACGCCCGGCTGGCCGTGCAGCGGCTGCTGCTCGATGCCCTGGTCGACATCGACCCGCAGTGGCCGGCAGCCGATTTCGACGTCGAGGTCGAGAAGAAGCGGCTCGCCGAAAGCTGAGGATCACGTCCGTACGGAACGGCGGTCCGCCTCGGCGAAGGATCTGCCGTGACGAATCGCGACGTCAGTCGCGACGGATGCTGAAGTCGACCTTCGTGGGGTGTTCGACGGTGCGGGAGACAGTGCAGTACTTGTCATGGGAGAGCCCGACGAGGCGTTCGATGCGGGCATCGGCCTTCCGGCCCTCCTCGTCGTCGGGGAACGCGAGGTCGAAGTCGAGGTGGACGTTGTCCACACGAGAGGCTCCGTCTTCGTCGATCTTGTCCGCGGTCGCGGAGACGTCGAACTTCGTGGGTTCGGTGTGACGGCTGGTGACGGTGTCGACGTCGATCGACGAGCAGCCGGCAACGGCGGCCAGCAGCAGTTCGACGGGGGTCATGAGGCCTTCGCCGCGGCCGAATTCGATGCTTGCTCCGCTCGGGGCGGTGGCGCGGTAGTGGTTTTCGGCGATGCGGGTCAGTTCGATGCTGCGGATGTCTTCACTCATGGACTAATGATGGCAGACTCCGGGGTGGCAAGAGCTGGGACGATCAGGGTTTGGTGAAGTCGACCTCGCTCGATTCCTGAACGCGAGCCTGCCGGCCGGGACCGGATTCGAACTGCCAATAGAGGTTCGTGTGTGAGACCACCTGCTCCGGTGGGGGAGCACCCCATTCGGTGAGATCCTCGGTGGTGTGGGCGTCGGAGACCAGCGTGACGTCGTAGCCGCGGGCGAATCCGCCGTGGATGGTCGAGCGCACGCAGGCATCAGATTGGGCACCGGTGACGATGAGGTGGCCGACGTTCTTTCCGGCGAGCACCTCCTCGAAGTCCGTGCCCTCGAATGTATTGCCGTGGGTCTTCTCGATGATCGCTTCGCCCTCAGCGGGGGAGAGCGTGTCGACGATCTGCCATTGCGGGGAATCGATCGGCAGCTCACCGGAGCTGTGCCGGACCCAGACCACCTCAGTGCCGGTGTTCCGGGCACGGTCGACGAGATGGGAGATCGTGGAAATGACCGATTCGGAGTTCCAACTGGCTTGCATGACGCCGTTTTGGACGTCGATGACGACAAGGGCGGAGTTCGGGCGGGTGGACGTCGGCGGTTGAGCTGTGGACATAAGATCCTCCTTGATCAAGGATCATTGTCCTCGCCTCGATCCCAGCAGACAAGAGGTCGGTGCCGGTCCGTTCCGCCGGTGTGAGAATGGGGGAGTGAGCGATTTCTCCGAGGACAACGGCGGTGCCGCCGGTCCGCGCCGTTTTAGCGTGCTTCGCAATTGGAAGACTGCGCCCTATCTGATCGGATCGGGCACGGCGATGATGGGCGACAATATCGAGCACGTCATCACCTATTGGGTGCTGTGGCAGAAGTTCGAATCCCCGGCGCTCGTCGGATTCCAGCTCATCAGCCACTGGCTGCCCTTCCTGCTCCTGTCCGTCTATGCCGGGTCTCTGGCCGAACGCTTCGACTGCCGCCGCCTCATCCAGATCGGACAGATCATGTTCATGGTCGTGTCCCTGTGTTGGGGGATCCTCTTCCTCACGGACTCTCTGCAGCTGTGGCAGGCCTGCGTGCTGCTCGTCATCCATGGCCTTGCCGGATGTCTGTGGGGTCCTGCCGAGCAGATGATGCTCCATGACTTCGTCGATCGGAAGGAGCTGCCGAGCGCTGTCCGGCTCAATGCGACGTTCCGCAGCCTCGGCATCCTCTTCGGTCCCGTCGTCGGTTCCGCTCTGCTGCTCGGGGTCGGTGCCACGTGGGGCATCTTCATCAACATCGTCTTCTATCTGCCGCTGACGATCTTCCTCATTCGCACCCCCTTCACCGGGCATCTGCGCAGCGGAGGAGTGCGCACCGCGCGGACGACTCTCATCCAGTCGCTGCGGGTGCTCATCGACGTTCGCCACAATCGCGCGATCGTCGGCATGCTGTTGCTGGCCGCGCTCGCCTCGACGACGATCGGGGCGGTGCTGCAGACGGCGATGCCGGTGTTCGGCGACATCCTCAATCCGGTCGGCGGGGACAGTGACTTCACCTATGGCGTGCTGCTCTTCGCCATGGGTGCAGGAGGGGTGCTCGGGGGCTTCGGGCTTGAGGCGACCGGGTGGATCAAGGCCGTTCCGGCTGCCGCGGCACTGGCCGCCGCGGCGATGGGCATCAGCTCTCTGTTCTTCGCCCTGACCTCGCACCTGTGGGTGGCCGTCATCATGCTCGTCATCGCCGGAGTCTCGAAGATCACCGCCGAGTCGACCGAGATGGCGATCATCCAACTCGAAGCGCCGCCGGAGATCCGCGGCCGCGTCATCGGCTCCTATGCGACGTTCGGCCCCGGGATGCAGACCTTCTCCGGAGTCACCGTGGGAGTGCTCGGCACGATCGCCACGATCCCCGGAGCCGTCATCATCGGCGGCACGGTCCTGGCCATCGGAGCGGTGGCCATCGGCACCTACGCCATCACAGGAAGGCGCAACCCCCATGCCCCAATTACTACCTGACGGCGGCGCAGCAACCTGGCGCCAGGTATCTGGGCCGCCGTCACCTGCTTCTGCGCGGGAATTCGGAGTGCCATCGCTCGGGTTCGCCCACGTCAAAGGCACACGACACGAGGCTCGACCGAGCGCAGCCGTCGACGTTCACGGACCGGTCGGCGATCGTGAGTTCTGCTTCGTCGATGTCGAACGACGACAGGTGCTCAAGACCGTGCAGAATCCTCGGCTCATCCGCATGACCACCTCACTCGTCGACGACATTTTGACGATCACCCTGCCCGACGGGCGCTCTGCCACCGGGGTGCCAGCCGGCTCGGGTCAGCGCCTGACCTGCAATTACTGGAAGCGACCGATCGACCTCGAACTCACTGACGGCCCGCATTCGGCACTCGCCTCCGAGTGGCTGGGAAAGCCGGTGCGGCTGGCCCGCGCATATCGTGGAGACGTGATCTACGGAGCTGGCCTGTCGATCGTCACGACCGCGTCGATGAGGGAACTCGCCGAACAGTCCGGTCACCACGATCTGCTTGATGAGGCCGCCCGCTTCCGTGCCACCCTCGTCCTCGGCACGGACGAACCTTTCATCGAAGAAACCTGGCGAGGCCGGGATGTGACGGTGAACGTGCTGGACGTCGGCGCTCTGCGTGTGCGGATCGGGGATCCGATTGCGCGGTGTGCCATCCTCGATCTCGACCCGATCACCGGGGAGCGGGGCAGCAATCTGCTCAAGACTCTTGCCGCCAGCCGCCCGCGAAATGAGGCGGGTGAACCGTACTTCGGCGTCAACGCCGATGTCATCGAAACTTCTGCGGCTTCGGACGCCTGAGCGGCCACGTCCCAACGCAGGTGACGGCGGCCCAGATACCTGGCGCCAGGTTGCTGCGCCCCCGTCGGGTAGCAATTAGGTGACGGCGCCGCGGACCTTGTGCGCGGGGGTGTCCCAGAGCCGGTTGTCGAGGATGTCGCGCAGGGCCTCGACGGTGTCCCACATCTCGGTGAACCCGATGTAGAGCGGTGTCAGCCCGAACCGCAGCACCTCCGGCTCACGGTAGTCGCCGATGACTCCGCGCGTGATGAGCGCACTCATCACCGCAAACCCCTCCGGATGCCGGATCGAGACCTGGGATCCGCGATGGGCGTGTTCACGTGGGGTGACGACCTCGACCGGGTGATCGGCCAATCGCTCATCGACGAGGTCGATGAACAGGTCCGACAGGGCCAGGGACTTCTCCCGGATCTGTTCCATGTCCACCCGCGAGTGGATGTCGAGGCCGAGCTCTGCCACGGACATCGACAGGATTCCCTGCGTTCCGGTGAGGTAGCGGCGGATACCGTCGGCCGGCCGGTAGTCCGGGGCCATCTCGAAGGGCTGCGCATGCGACCACCACCCCGACAGAGGTTGGCTGAATCGGTTCTGCAGCGCCTCGGCGACCCAGATGAATGCGGGAGACCCGGGTCCGCCGTTGAGGAACTTGTACGTGCAGCCGATCGCCATGTCCGCCCCGGCTCCGGCCAGATCGATGGGCAGAGCACCGGCCGAATGGCACAGGTCCCAGATGACCATGGCTCCGCCGGAATGGATCGCCGAGGTGGTCGTGCCCATATCGAAGAGCCGACCGGTCCGGTAGTTCACATGGGTGAGGACGACGAGGGCCACCTCGTCGGACATCGTGGTCGGGAACCCTGCGGTGACTTCCTCATCGTCGACGAGGCGGACCTCGTATCCGTCGCCGAGCTGCTCGGCCAATCCTTCGAGCATGTAGATATCGGAGGGAAAGTTCTCCCGCTGGGTGAGGATGACCCGCCGGTCCGAGGAGTCCTCGGCCTGCATCTTCAGCGCCGCCGAGGCGGCCTTGAACAGATTGATCGACGTCGTGTCCGTGACGACGGTCGACCCGGCCCCGCCGCCGACGAGCCCGGCGACCTTCTCACCCAGCTTTGCCGGCAGATCCCACCAGCCGGCGGTGTTCCATGACCCGATGAGGCCGGTGCCCCATTCGTCGGTGATGACTTCCTGGGCGCGTTCTGCGGCTCCCTTTGTGCGCGCGCCGAGAGAGTTCCCGTCGAGATAGATCGTGCCTTCCGGGAGCAGGAACTCCTCGCGGCAATCACGCAGAGGATCGTTCGCATCGCGTTGTTCGCAGTCCGCGCGGGTGATTGAACTCGGGGAGCCAGTTGAGTTCGCCGAGGTGGCTGTCCGGTCAGAGGTCGTCATCGTCGCCTTCCGCGTGGTGGGGGAACCGGTGGGTTCGTCTGCCTTCCAGGCTACCGTGCGTCGGCTGATGACGAATTGTGTTCTGCTCATGACGCCAGACGACGGCAGCCGACGGTGGGGAGGACGCCGCTGGGCGATCGTTTCTAGTCTGAGATCAGCACCGACCCGCACGATCTCGACCACACGCTCGACCATTCGATCAGGAGTCCACCCTCATGACTGCAGCCACCACCGAGTTCGACACGACCATCGCCATCAGCGACGAAGAACGCGCCACGCGACTGACCACGGCCGGAGAGGCATGGAACGAACGGCTGGCCGCGTCGGCGAAGAACGGGCAGCTGACGTTCTCGGCCTCGGGCACCGCCCGCGGTTCGGTGTCCTCGGTCATCACCGCCGGCCGCCACACCTTCACTGTCGACGAACCGACCCCGCTGGCCGGCGACGACGCCGCCCCGAATCCTGTCGAGTACGCCCTCGGCGCACTGATCTCCTGCCAGGTCGTCGTCTACCGCCTCTACGCCCAGAACCTCGGACTGACCATCGACGAACTTGATGTCAGCGCTGAAGGCGACCTGGATGTGAGGGGACTCTTCGGCGCCGATGAGACCGTGCGGCCCGGATTCTCGTCCGTGCGCGTGAGCGTCAACATCGCCGGACCCGACAGCAACGAGGACTACCAGAAGCTGCAGGAGACCGTGGACGCCCACTGCCCCCTCTTCGACATCTTCACTAACCCGACCCCGATCGACGTCACCGTCACGAAGACCAACTGACCTCCCAGGACTACCCGACGGCGGCCCAGCAACCTCGCGCCAGGTTGCTGGGCCGCCGTCGGGTAGTAACAGGGGGCATGATTCTCAGCCTGCGTGGGCGGCGAGCACTTCGAGCACGGCATCGCCGTAGCGGTCGAGCTTCTTCAGCCCCACTCCGCTGACCTGACCGAGTTCGCTGATCGTCGTCGGCTTGACCTCGACGATGCCGTAGAGCGTGGCATCGGGGAACACGACGTAGGCGGGCACGCCCTGCTCCTTCGCCTGCTCTCCTCGCCAGGAGCGCAGTGCCTCGAACAGGGAGGCATCGGCGGGGTCGAGTTCGACTTCGAGGCCGCCTCGGCGACTTGATCCGGCCTTCTTCGCTCCGGCTTTCCTCACCGGGTCGACGCGCAGTGAGATCTCCTCCTCTCCGCGCAGCACGGGGCCGGCGTTCTCGCCGACCACAAGCACACCGTAGTCCCCATGGGATTCGAGGAGGCCGCGGGCGAGCACCTGCCGGATGACGGTCTTCCACTGGCTCTCGGACAGGTCGTCGCCGACGCCCCAGACGCTCAGGCTCTCATGGTCCGAGGCCCTGGACCGGTCGTTGTCATTGCCGCGCAGCACATCGATGACTTGGCCCGAACCGAAACGCTGCCCGCGTTCTCGGTCGAGGCGGATGACTGCCGACAGCAGCTTCTGCACGGCCACGGTCGCGTCCCAGGTCACCGGCGGTGTCATGCAGGTATCGCAGTTGCCGCACGGTGCGGATTCCTCATCGAAGTACCGCAGCAGCTGCACACGTCGGCAGTCGACGGTCTCGCAGAGTGCGAGCATCGAGTCGAGGTGGCTCATCTGGCGGCGTTTGAACACCTGGTCGCCCTCGCCGGATTCGATGAGTCGACGTTGGGAGACGACATCGCCGAGGCCGTAGACCATCCACGCGTCCGCGGGCAGTCCGTCACGGCCGGCTCGACCGGTCTCCTGGTAGTAGCCCTCGACTGATCGAGGCAGATCGAGGTGGGCGACGAAGCGGACATCGGGTTTGTCGATGCCCATGCCGAAGGCGATCGTGGCGACCATGACGATGCCGTCCTCGCGGAGGAATCTCGCCTGGTTCTCCGCGCGTACCTCGGAAGGCAGCCCCGCGTGATAGGGCAGAGCGGTGAGGCCGCGGGCGACGAGCGCTTCGGCCAGTTGGTCGACTCCGCGCCGGGACAGACAGTAGACGATGCCGGAATCCCCGGGGTGTTCGGTGGTGATGAAGTTGAGCAGCTGCGACCTGGCCGAGGCCTTCGGCTCGATCCGGTAGGTGATGTTGGGTCGATCGAAGCTCGCGACGAAGTGCTCGGCATCTTGGAGGTGGAGACGCTCGGTGAGTTCGGCGTGAGTGGCCGGTGTGGCAGTGGCTGTCAGGGCGATGCGCGGAACATCGGGGAATCGTTCGGCCAGGACGCCGAGTCCCAGATAGTCGCTGCGGAAGTCATGTCCCCATTGGGACACGCAGTGGGCTTCGTCGATGGCGAACAGGGAGATCTGTGCCTGCTCGAGCAGTCGCATGGTCCGCGGCAGGACGAGACGTTCGGGTGCGAGGTAGAGCAGGTCGATCTCGCCGGCGAGCAGCTGCTGCTCGACCTGCTGGGCGGTCTCGAAATCGAGGGACGAGTTGAGATAGGCCGCCCGCACACCGAGGTTCTCCAGTGCCGCCACCTGATCGGCCATGAGCGCGATAAGCGGGGAGATGACCACGCCGGTACCGGGCCTGACCAGGGCGGGAATCTGATAGCACAGGGATTTTCCGCCGCCGGTGGGCATGAGCACCACCGCATCCCCGCCGCCGACAACCTGGTCGACGATGGCAGCCTGTTGACCCCGGAACTCCTCATAGCCGAAGACATCGTGAAGGACATCGAGGGCGGAGGTCGTGGCTGCGGAGGTCATGGCACCCACCCTAGTTCACGTCACTGACCTGAACCTCCGGGCCGCCACGAGTCCCAACGCGCACACCGCGGCCACAGCGACGGCGAAGACGACGGTCGCGTTCGCCAGTCCCACCTCGGCGGCGAGGAATCCGGCACCGATCGCCGGCACCGATATGAACACGTACGCAAGGATGAAGTACGAGGTGGTCGCCTCGGTGCGGTGCTCCGGCGCGGTCACCGCGGTGATCGCACGCATCCCGGTCATGAACACGAGCCCCTGCCCGGCACCGGCCAACGCTGCGGAGGCGATGAGCACCGGCAGGGACCCCGCCATGAGCGCGAAGACGAGAGCACCCATGCTCACGATCATGGTCACGGTCCCGCCGATGATGAGTCGACGGTCGTTCAACCCGCGCAGCAGCACCTGCGCCGTCGCCGAGGCGCCGAAGAGAAGGAACACGACGGCGCCCGTGACCGCGGTCGACGTCACGTGCAGGGTCTGCCCGATGAAGCTCGGCGCGATCGCCGAATACAGCCCGCACACCGAGAAGCCGGTGATCGCCCCAGGTGAGGCGGCCAGGAACATGCGCTTCGCCGAGGCGGGAATCCCCGGCAGCTGCAACCGCACAGCCGTCGCCCCGCCGTGCGTCCGGTCCCGCACGAAGATGAGCGCCAAGCCGGCGATGACGAGCATGAGCGCGTTGACGAGGAACGGCGTGAGCAGGGGAGCGGGGGCGAAGCGGGCGAGCAGTCCGGACGACAGGATCCCGAGTCCGAGGCCGCCCATATTCGCCGCCGTGGCCAAGGATCCGGCGAGTCGTTCGCGCCCGGCGGGCGCGTTCTCGAGCACGGTGACGGTGGCGGTCGACGTGAAGATCCCCGCGGCCAGACCGGACAAAACTCGGCCGGTCAGCAGCAGGCCGATGTGGGATCCGATGAGGAAGAGCACCGCCGAGGCGGTCGAGAAGATCACCCCGAGGCTGAGCACCGGCCGTCGACCCAGTCCGTCGGAGAGGCGACCGAAGACGACGAGCGCGCCGATGACCCCGACCACGTAGATTGCGAAGAGCTGAGTGGTGAATGCGGTGCCGAACCCGAACCGCTCCTCATAGAGCGGGTAGAGGGGCGTGGGCAGGGTGGTGCCCATCATGACGACGGTGAATACGTACACCGAGGCGGCCAGGCCCCATCCCGTCGCGATGCGCGGATCCGGGCGCCGCTGGTGTGCTGCCGTCTCGTCGGCCACTGCCGCACCCCTTTTCCGGTTGAAATCGTCCCTCGCCGAGGCGGCCCACCGCACCCATCGCCCCGATCGTCCGAGGACCGGTCTGGTGCCATTCGATCCTGACAGGTACCTGCAGGCGGTGAACCGACTGCGATTGTACGCTGGAACTTACGAGTCCATGTCTGTTGGCGGCATGGCGGATTGTGCGCACCCGCGAGAAGGAGCAGATTCCGATGACGACGACCCCGAGCAGCCCCGCCGAAGTCGAATCGACCGCAACGGCGGATCCGACCCGACGACGTGTGATGAAGACAGCGGGCGTGGCCGGAACGGTGGCCGTCATCGGCGGCTCTGTGGCGGCCACCTCGGCGTGTTCGTCTGACGAGGAGGCGGAGCCGACGAAGGACTCGAGTCTGCCGGCCTCCGACGTTCCCGTCGGTTCCGGCACCGTCATCGAGGACACCTACGTCGTCACTCAGCCGAAGGAAGGCGAGTTCTTCGCGTTCTCATCGGTGTGCACCCACCAGGGCTGCCAGGTCAAACAGATCACCGAGAAGGCCATCATCTGCCCGTGCCATTCCTCGAACTTCTCGGTGACCACGGGTGAGGTGATCTCCGGTCCGGCCGAGGAGCCGCTGCCGAAGTACGAGGTCTCCGAAAGCGGCGGCACTCTGACCGTCAAGGGCAAGTAGAGCCCGACGCCGGCCGGCTCAGGCCGCCGTGGTCGGCTGTTCGCGGAGCCGGGCGCTCTCCGTCAGAGGAAGAGTCCGGGAAGGACGAGTGCGCCAGCGATGAGGAGCGCGAGCAGAGCGGAGAAGCCGAGCCCGCTCGCCTCGTTCCTGCGTGCCTTCGCCTCGTCGGATCGCCACGGCAGGTCCGACCAGACGAGCGCGGCTCGGAAGACGGAGACGACGATGGCGAGCATTCCGGCCAGCCAGACGTAGATGAACCAGCTCTCCCAGCCGCCGAACGGGGTGATGAGGCGGATGAGCAGCACGAATACGACCGCCGTGACCATCCCTGAGAGCAGCCCGATCCGGGACGCCGCACGAGGAGCTCGCCACGCGGTGAAGGCACCCCAGGCCACGATGAGGGCCCCGATGACAGTAGAGACGAGTTCGGGACTCATGAGCGTTCTCCCTTCGTCGAGACAAGACTCGCGGCCTCATCGACGTCGTTGGCTGAGTCGTTCAGGACGATGATGCCGCCACCGCTCTCTGTGTCGAATCCGAGGTACGACCGGTACCCTCCGGTGCCGCCGTTGTGCCAGGTGATGGTCGAGCCGTCTTGCGTCGTCGTGAACCACGCCCAGCCGATGCGGTCGTCCTCGAAGTCGGCTCGAGGTTCGGCCGCGTCGGCGCCGGGCGCGGTTCCGTCGCTCACGGCTCGCAGCCAGATCGACAGGTCATGGGTCGTCGATCGAATCGCGCCGGCTGGCGCCGAGCCGCCGAGAGTCCACGGAGCGGCCGGCAGCCCCGATGCCGTGAACCCATGGGACAGACCGTCAGCGGACTCCGGGACGAATGTCTCATTCATCCCCAAGGGTTCGGCGAGGCGGTCGCGAACGAGTTCGGAATAGTCCTGCCCGGCCACCTCGGCGAGGGCTTGGCCGAGAACGGCGAACCCATAGTTCGAATACTCGGGCTCCGGCTCGCCCACGTCCACGTCGTTGAGGCTGGCGACGATGTCAGCGGCGTCCCCGCGGTATGGGTCGGTGTGGATGTAATTCGACAGCACGCTCATCACTCCGTCACTGAAGCTCGGAGCGGGTTCCTGGGAGGGCAGCCCCGACCGCTGCATCGCAATCGACTCGAGCGTCACCTCGGCGACCTTCCCGTCCAGGTCCGGCCAGACTTCGCCGAGGCGGGTGTCCGCCTTCACCTCGCCCCGGTCGATCGCCTCGGCGAAGAGCGCGGCCGTGAACGTCTTCGTGATCGATCCGATCTCGAACTCGGTGTGCTCATGGGCTCCGGTGCCCGCGAAAGTCACTTCGTCGCCGTCGACGCGGGCGGCCGCCACGTGCTGCCAATGCCGGCTGCCGAGTGCGTCCTCGAGCTCAGCAATGAGCTCGGGATCCCCGGTAGGCGCGCCCTGGAAACCGCGCGGCCACGGGGTGATCGCCGCGAGCACGGCGGCCGTGAGTGAGGCAGCAAGCAAGGCAATCCCCAGTCGCCGAGGCGGCCGTCCCGCGGCCGCAGATGTGCGGTGGTCGTCGGTGACGGTCATCGTTCCTCCTGGTCAGCAGGGGTGGAAAGTGTGGTGGTCCGGTACGGGTCGTGCGGTGGGCGATGGCCCAAGGACGCGAGGGTTCGTCAGTGTGTGCCGATGAGGACGAGGGTGAGCAGTGGAATGACTCGCTGAGCGGGCACCCGCCAGTGTCCGCGGCGGGCGCTCTCTAACCAACCGGCGCCAGCGAGGGCATGCACATGGTGATAGATCTGCCCGGACGTGCCGAAGCGTTCGTCCTTGCCCAGCTCGGCCACGGTGCTCGTGCCCTCATAGATCGCCTGGAGCAGCTGCAGGCGGACCGGGTGGCCGAGGGCTGCCAGGGATCCGGCCGCCTCGGCGAAGTCGATCTGCGCCAGGCCCGCGCTGCTCAGGCCCATCTGCCACGCCACGGGACCGCTGCCGCCCGGGGGAGTCGTGTACCCGGTGTAGGTCACTCCGCCCTCCTCGCCGAGGTGGTCGACGAGCCCATGCAGCGCCCAGAAGGTCTCCGCGTCGCCCGGCAGGGCGGTCGCCGCTTCGCCTGCGGCGGGCCGCGGTGGCGCGATGGAGGCGGCCGCAGCCTCGAGTTCGGCGACTCGTTGTTCGAGGGCGGAGAGGCGATCGTCTGCCGACGGTGTCGATTCCATACTTCGATAATACAATCAATACGTAATTACGTAAAGACATGATACGCAACGAAGCGCCGCCCACCCGCGCCTGAGTCGACGCTGACCGGACAGACTCAGGCAGGCGACCTAGACTGGTGCCGTGATGAGTACCGAAGAACCGCGCACCGAATCCACGCCCCCGCGTAACGAAGCCGCCCCGCAGGCCATTGCCGCAGCGAGTCGGCTCGGCTGGCCCATGATCGTGCGTGGAGTCCTCGGCGTCGCCTTCGGCATCGTCACCGTCTTCTGGCCCCGCGACGCCGTCAACCCCGCGCAGCTGAGCCTGCCGACCGACGTCGTCGACCACTTGGCCATCGGCTACCTCATCCTCTTCGCCCTGGCCCTGGTCTTCCAGGCCGTGCGCTCGCCGTTGAACGTGCGCACCGCGATCTTCGGCCAGGCCGTCATCGCGATCCCGGCCATCGTCTTCCTCTTCCTCGCCGACCAGCCCGCCGAACTGCGCGCGGCCGTGAGCATCTGGGCCCTGCTGCACGGCGCACTCGAATTCTGGGCCTACCGGCAGCTGCGGTCCCAGCCCATGGCCTCGGACTTCCTCATCGCCTCCGGAGTCCACGTCCTGCTCGGCATCATCCTCGTCTTCGGCGACGGCATGGAGGCCCTGTCGATCCTCGGCTTCACGGGAGCGGCGACCCTCATCGCCGGCGTGATCTTCATCATCGGCGGCTACTCCCGCCTGAGCAAGGGCCGCCAGCTGGCAAAGCTCGGTGCCCTGCCCGAACAGATCGACACCCCCGCCGAGGCGACCGACCGCGCCGACGCTGCCCCCGCGGGTGCCGCTGACGCCGCCGACGATACGAGCCGGTCCGATGCCGCGGACACGCCCGACTCAACGGACCCCGACGGCGCGGCCGATTCCGGTGATCCGGACGATCCGGACGACGACACCCCCGTGACGAAAGAGCCCTGACCGGCACCCGAGCCAACCGAGACACCCGAGGTGAGATGAGCACTGTCGAGCACGAGAGCGCAACCGAATCCCGATTGGCCACCATAGCCGCCTCGGTGAGGTCCTCCGAACTATTGGGCGACCTGGCCGAAGCCAGCCGAGCACTCGATCCCGTCCTCTTCCGGCGCCTCTTCGCGCTCTCCCGTTCCCCATCCCTGCTGGTGGCGACCGACTACGACGGGACGATCGCCCCCATCGTCGACGTCCCCAGCCAAGCCTTTCCCTTGGAGAGCTCGGTCGACTCACTGCGCGCGCTCGCCTTGCTGCCGTCCACCTCGGCGGGGGTGATCTCCGGTCGCAGTCTGCGCGACCTCGCGGCGATGTCGCGCCTGCCCCGGGAGGTCCACCTCTTCGGGTCTCACGGCGGTGAGACAGACACCTTCACCATCGACGCCCTCACCGAAACGCAGCGGGCGGTCCTCGTCGACTTCCGCGCCGACCTCACCCGCGCCCTGCCGCGCGATGTCATCGAGCACAAAACCACCGGCGCGGCCGTGCACCTGCGCGGACTCGACGAGACCGACCGGCGGGAGATCGAAGCCGCCGTCGAGAAGCTCGCAGCCGCCCACCCGATCCATCCCACCCGCGGAAAACAGGTCATCGACCTGTCCGTCGTACCGTCGTCGAAGGCCGATGCGCTGACCCGTCTGCGCAGCCAGACAGGGGCGGAGGCCGTCGTCTTCATCGGTGATGACACCGCCGACGAATTCGCTCTCGAAACCCTCGGCGCCGACGACCTCGGGCTCAAGGTCGGGGATCAGCCCGCGCCCACTCACGCCGACTTCCGGCTGGACTCACCGGCCGAGGTCTCCACCGTCCTCAGCGCCCTGTTCGAACTGCGCAAATCCTGGCTCTTCGGCCGCCGCGCCACCCCGATCCAGCGGCACAGCCTCGTCGGCAACGGACAGTCGACCGCGCTCATCGACCCCACCGGCAGCATCTGCTGGATGCCGCACCCGCTGCCGCATTCGGCGTCGATGTTCTCCGAGATCCTCGGCTCCGAGGCGGCCGGATTCTTCGCCGTGGCACCGGCCAACGGGGCTGCCCCGCTGACCCAGCGCTACCTCGGGAATTCGACCCTGCTCGAGACCCGGTGGGCTGGACTGAGCTGCGTCGACTACCTCGCTCCCGTGGACGGACACAGCGACGACACGATCGTCGTCCGCGTACTCACCGGCGACACCCCGACCCGCATCCGGTTCGCACCCAGGCTCGACTACGCCACGGTTCCCACCCGGATGACCAGGACCGATGACGGGGTTTCGGTGCTCGGCACCGCGGAGCCGATCGAACTCCACGCCCCCGGAATCGACTTCGACATCATTGAGAACGGCGACTCCCACACCGCCGAAGCAACCGTCGTCCCTTCGCAGCAGCCCGGCGGATCCGTCGTCCTCGTCCTCGCCTGCGGGACGGGCACGGGCGACGCCGGGTACATGGCCACCGGCGGCGAGCACCATGTGCGCGAACGCGCCCTGAACTTCTGGACGAACTGGGTCGAATCACTGACTCTGCCCGGTCACCACCGCGAAGAGGTCATCCGCTCGGCGATCACCCTGCGCGCCCTGTGCCACGAACCCACCGGTGGAGTCCTCGCCGCCCCCACGACCTCCCTGCCGGAGGGCATCGGCGGCGTCCGCAACTGGGACTACCGCTATACCTGGCTGCGCGACGGGTCGATGACTGTCCGCGCCCTGCTCGCCCTCGGTTCCACCGGTGAGGCCGAAGGTTTCCTCTCATGGCTGTCGGGCATCCTCGAGCGCACGGTTTCACCCGAACAGCTCCATCCGCTCTACGCCGTCGACGGCTCGGCCCTGACCACTGAGGCGGTGCTCAACCACCTGCCCGGATACGCCGGATCACGGCCGGTGCGGGTCGGCAACGCCGCCGAACATCAGGTCCAACTCGATGTGTTCGGCCCGGTCACGGAGCTCCTCGACGAACTCAGCGACCACCTCGGCGAGTTGCCCGAGGATTATTGGACGCTCACCTGCCAGATGGTCGAAGCCGTGGGCAAACGGTGGTTCGAGGCCGATCACGGGATCTGGGAGGCCAGGCGCGCGCCGAAGCACAACGTGTACACGCGCGTGATGTGCTGGGTGACGGTCGATCGGGCGCTGCGGATCGCGGATCGGTTCGACCGGGAGCCGCCCGGTGCGTGGCGGCAGCTGCGCGAGGAGATCGCCCACGACGTGCTCACGCACGGCTACAACGAGGAGGTCGGAGCGTTCACCGTCGCGTACGGTGAGACGGACCTGGATTCGGCGGCCCTGTTCGTCGGACTCTCGGGGCTGCTCGACGCCGACGATCCGCGGTTCGTGTCCACCGTCGACGCGATCGAACGCGAGCTGCGGGTCGGCCCGACGGTGTTCCGCTACCGCTATGACGACGGGCTGCCCGGGCTCGAGGGCGGATTCCACATCTGCACGACGTGGCTCATCGAAGCCTTCATCAAGGTCGGCCGCATCGACGACGCCTGGGATCTGTTCCGGCAGGTCGACAACCTGCTCGGGCCCACCGGACTGCTGTCGGAGGAATACGACCCCGTCGCCGAGATGCACCTGGGCAACCACCCGCAGGCGTACTCACACCTCGGCTACATCCGCGTCGCCCAGCAGCTCGACGCCCACCGCCCGAACGTGCTTTAAGAGGGCGAAATGGTCACAGAAAACCGTCGGGAGAGTGACCAATTCGCCCACCTGAGGCGGGGTTGAGCACCGTCGCCGCACTGCAACCCGGATTGCAGGCTCCTCGTTGGCACCTCGCTCACTCGACGAGGAGGGTGACCACCTCGGCGACGCATGCGGGGCGATCCTGGCCGTCGATCTCGATCGTGTGTTCGAGGATGACCTGAGTGCCCTTGTCGCCGCGGATGACCTTCTTGACGCTGATGGTTCCGCGCAGTCGGGAGCCGACGACGACGGGCTGGAGGAAGCGGACCTTGTTGAGTCCGTAGTTGACGCGGATCGACACGCCCTCGATGGTGAAGACCTCGGTGGAGAACTTCGGAATGAGCGAGAGGGTGAAGAATCCGTGGACGATCGTCGCGCCGTAGGGCCCCTCGGCCGCGCGCGCTTCGTCGACGTGGATCCACTGGTGGTCGCCGGTGACGTCGGCGAAGGCGCTGATCGCGTCCTGGTCCATCGTCATCCACTCGGAGGAGCCGAGTTCCTGGCCGATGAGCGATTCGATCTCGTCGATGCCGTCGATTGTGCGCACGTGGTTCTCCTTTGATCGTGGCTCAGATGCTGAGCGGACATTCGATTGAGGTCCGCTGTTCTTGGCATCATACGTGGCCGTCCGGTCGATGCCACCCCGCCGTCCGGACTGTGAGTCCCACGGTCCGAGTCCGTCAGGTTGACGGGCCGAGTCCGTGAGGTTGGAAGCATGGCCGCACACTCACAGGACCGTCCGGAGACGCTGACGCAACCCCTCTCGCCGAGGTGGCTGGAGCGTCCCGACGCCTACCGGAACTTCGAATCCGCGTACTTCGTCGGGCACGGGAAAGAGACCTTCGACCGCTGCGCCGAGGAGGTCCTGCACTGGGAGGTCAAGATCCGCAGCGGCTTCGACATCGAGGTGGATGGGAGCGCGGACGGAGCGGATCGAGCCGATCGAGCGGGTCGAGCGGGTCGAGCGGCTCGATCGGGTCGAGCGGAGTCGACGGCCGATGTCGACGCTCGCGCGGATGGAGTGAGACCTGGCCGGGCGCCTCGAGTGGAGCCGGGCCAGGAGCCGACGATCCGCGTGCGCCTCGGACCCCTCCGGTTGGCTGAGCCCTCACGGGTCATCGACGTCTTCGAAGCGGAGGACCGGTGCGGCTTCACCTATGGCACGAAGCCGGGACATCCGATCACCGGAGAGGAGTCATTCATCCTCATCCGCACCGTCGATGACCGGGTCTTCCTCCTCCTGAGGTCGGTCTCGCGGGCGGGGCTGGGCAACTGGAGACTCGGCGAACCGTTCGTCCGGCTCGCTCAGATCATCTACCGCCGCCGCTACGGACGGGCGCTGCGCAGCTGATCGATCACTTGCCGGGAATCGAGTCGCGGGCGGGAGTGTATTCCCAGTGCCACGGCTCGTACATGCTGGCCTTGGCCCAGTCGGGGTTCTCCCAGCCGTATTCGTCTCCGTGCTCGACGAGCCAGTTCCAGGCTCCAGTCTTGTTGGCGACTCCGCCACCGAGGTCGAGGGCGATGCCCCAACCGTGCAGGGACGTGCCCGGCTTGGCGGCCAGGCCCGGCTTCCGGCCGGCGACCGAGAGCTGTCCGGCCATGTCACGATAGGAATCCGTGATCTCGAGTTCCTTGCCGGTGTCCTTCTTGTAGGCGGCGTTCATCTTCGCGAAGGAGACAGCGGCGTCGGCACGGAGTCGGTGATCTTCCTTGCCGAGATCGCACAGCCACTCATCGGGCAGCTCGCCGTTGCCGGCGGACTGGTCGAAGTTCTGCTTCTCATCGCAGCCGGGCAGGGCGCTCTTCTCAACCGCGCGGGACGCGGCTTCGACCTTCTTCTGCTTGGCGCTCGGCACGCCGATCTCCATCGACGACTTCCCCTTGACCTCGGGGACGTCGGCATTGACCTTCTCGGCATTGATGGCGGCGGGCTCACCGGCGGCGGTCGGGTCGGTCTTGACCTCGGCACCGCCGCTGAGGTTGTTGACCAGCATGGTCACTGCAGTTGCGGCACCGGCCACTGAGACGGCAGCCAGAGTCGATACGGTCCGCACCTTCCTTTTGCGCACGGACTTGAGCAGCGCGCCATCGGACCCGCGGCTCTCGGCGGCTCCTGCGCTGACCCGACGGGCCGACGAGGCAGGCGGTGAGCCGAAGGTCGTCGGGACCGCAGCGGCTTCACGAGCCATTGCGGCCCGGCGTGGAGACGGCTGAGCCGCCTGCGCCTCGGCGGCCATCGCTGCGCGCCTCGGCGACAGTGACTCGGCAGAGGAGTCAGCGGATGCAGTGGATGCAGGCGCGGCCGGTGTCCCGGTGCTGCGCGACGAAGTGCGTGCGCGTGAGAACGGGGACGATGAGCGACGCCTGTGCAGATCCCGTCGACGCACCGTTGGTTCTGTGGTCGATGATGACTCTGACATAACTCTCCGTGTGACTGTGACTCGTCGAAGACCGCCGAGGTTTCGACGACTTCAATACAACATCACAAAAGTGTAACGGGAATATATAGAACCTGTCATATTTTGGTGACGAGTCGCACCCGCGGGCGGTCAGCCGATGTTCAGGCCGGGTTCAGCGAAACCCCGGAATCCCGGTATCAGGCCAGGTCAGCGCCGTGGACGACGTTCAGGGGCCGCCTCGGCGAAATTATTCGGATCGGCTCTCGATGTACTGTCGGAGCGCGCGTTCCTGGGCTTCCTCGTCGGGGAAGATCACCTCGGTTCGGGCGCCTCCCGTTACGGGGTCGTTACTGAAGATCAGCGTGATGCCGAGCAGGCGAGCCTGCCCCTGCGCGATGACGAGACCGAGGCCCATTCCGCCGCCGCCTGCGGAGACGAAGCGGGTCGGGCCGGTGTTGACGATGTCCGGCGGATAGCCGGAACCGGAGTCGGTGACGACGATGCTGCGCGTGCTCGTCTCCAAACGGATGGGATCTCCGCCGTGTTTGATCGCGTTGACGAGCAGGTTCGACACGATGCGCTCGAAACGGCGGACATCGGTGACCAGCGTCGAATTCAGCGCCGCCAGATGCGTGTCGATCTGATGGCCGGCGAGGGCGCCCGAAGCTTCCATCGTGCCCAGCAGGGACCGGATCGCCTGATCGACGTCGACGCGGGTGAACTCGGGGTTGGCGCGGCCGGCGTCGAGGCGGGAGACCTCGAGGAGATCCTCGACGAGGACCTGCATGCGCACGACCCGGTCCTTGACGAGTTCGGCGGGGCGGGAATCCTCTTCGAGCAGGTTCGCGGCGTTGACCAGACCGGTCAGCGGTGTGCGCATCTCGTGCGCGAGGTCGGCGGTGAAGCGCTGCTCGGAGTCGATCCGTTCGGTCAGGCGGGCCACCGCGGTGTCGACGGCCGTGGCGAAGGCCCACACCTCCTGATCGGATTCGTCGATGACATCGGCGATGCGCGTGGTCGTGTCCCCGGCGGCGATCTTCCTGGCGGCCTGAGCGCCGAGGGTGAGCCTGCGGGAGATGCGGCCGGCGACGATCGATCCGACACCGCCGACGACGAGGGCGGAGCCGATCATGCCCACCAGCAGCGCCTGGTCGATCTGGCCGATGAGCTCCTGGCTGTCCTTCGTCGAAGCGCGCACGGAGATCACCTGGGTGTGCGAACCGACCTCGATCGGGGCGGCTGCCCACACGATCTCCTCGCCGTCGACCTCGGACCGGATCGTCACGCTCTGCCCCTTGAGCGCGGACTTGCGCGCTTCCTTGGGCAGTTCGGGATCGTCGATGCGGGCGTTGAGGGTGAGCACCCCGGTTTCGGAGAAGATGGCCGTTGCGTTCGTCAGCTGCTCCGTCACGGTCGAACGCATCCGGTCGTCCTCGGCCCGTGCCGCGGATTGGCGCAGCACGATCGAGCACGACAGCACGGCGATGATCACCGAGGCGACGATGAGCAGAGAGATCTTCCAGCGCAGCGACATGCGATCAGCCTGCGAAGCGGTAACCGAATCCGCGAACGGTTTCGATCATGTTCGCCCCGATCTTCTTCCGCAGGCGCTGGATGTGGACGTCGACGACGCGGGAGTCGCCGGCCCATTCGTATCCCCATACCGTGAACGCGATCTTCTCCCGCGAGTACACGTGCTCGGGCTGCTCGGTCAGCAGCAGGAGGACGCGCAGTTCGGTCGGGGTGAGATGGACTTCCTCTCCGTCGACCTCGACGGTCAGTCGGCCGGTGTCGAGGACGAGGGAGCCCAGTCGTGTGCGGAACGGACCCAACCCGCCGTCGGAGCCGGACGATTCCTGGGCCACCGTGGGCGAGCCGTTCGGGCGAGGGGGAACCCCGGTGCCGCCGATCGCCTCTTCGTCGTCGTCCGCCTCGGGGGCGGTGGTGAATTTCCCACCGGCACCGAGGTAGGTGTCATCGGATTCGAGCTGCGCTCGCAGTCGATCCCGGGTGTCCATTCCGGGGCTGGCGCCGAGGACCTCGGGAATGCCGTCGCCGGTGACCATGCCGCCGGGACCGATGACGGTTTCGTGATGCTCATCCGCTTCGGGGGCGGGGGAGTAGCCGAACCGGTCGGTGCCGGTGGTGATGAAGCGGCGGACGACCGCACGGATGCGGGCGTTGAGCACCTGCATGTCGAAGGGCTTGGTGAGGTAGTCATCGGCTCCCGCCTCGAGCGCCTGGACGATGTCGATGGCGTCCGAGCGGGCGGAGATGATGATGATCGGGATCGTCGAACGCTCCCGCACGGCACGGCAGATGGACGCGCCGTTCATCGTCGGCAGCATGAGATCCAGAAGCAGGACGTCGGCGCCGTTGGCGGAGACGAACTCGTACCCCTCGCGGCCGTCGGCAAAGGCCGAGACTGTGTAATCGAAGCGTTCGAGTCCGATCTGCGTCGTTTCGCGGATGACCTCGTCATCCTCGACCAGAACTATGTGCATTACGTTTCTCCATTAAGCCGCGTGAAGCGTTGACCTGGTTCAAACCTACCGTCGTGCAGGCGGAACACCTGCACCGACCAGCCGGAGGGGCAGCATGCTTTGTCCCCGTCAGCGAACATGGCCTCCTGCACCACCAGTGTCCCATTTCTGCCGGGACTGACCTTGAGCTGATTGCCTGTGGCGATGAGCTCGAGGCGGGGCTCGCCCCTCTGTTCGCTGATGACGGCGCCGGCGATGATCTCATTCCGCTGTTTGGGGTTGGCCACCGTGACCAGCTGGAACTTCTGTTCACCGCTGAGGAACGGCGACGCGAACTTCAGGCAGTCCTCGCAGTCGGCGACGACCTTGGCGGTCTCCGTGGCGCTGCCGGTGACGGCGATTCCCGAGGACGATTCGATGGCCTTGCGGACCTCGTCGAGCGAGAACGGTTCGTTCGCCTGGCCGGCCGCCTCGGTATTGGGGGCGAAGAGAGAGGGGGAGGGGTTGCCCTCGGGGGAGACCTTGAGCCCGCGATCGGGTCCGCATGCCGTGACGGTGAGAGTCATGACCGCCGCGAGGATGAGTGCAGTGACAGTACGGAGGGTGTGACGGGGGGATGACGAGTGGGGAATGTCGAGGGGGCCGGGGCCGACGGCTGCGATGTCTGCGGCGGTGGTCGTCGGTGCAGTGGTGTCCGCACATGATTCACGGCCAGGCGGGGCCTGGCTGGAGTGAAATGAGCACAGCGCCTCCCCGGAGGCGCGTCTGACAGTGACGGGCACACCCTCATTTTTGCCTGTTCCGAGCCTGTAGTCCACCTGATCATCAGTTCAGGTGAGCAGAATCCGCCCGCACCGGTCAAAGGTTCCGGCGTCAGAGTTCGGCCACAAGGGGGCTTGCGGCCGCCTCGGTGTGCGTGTGGGGGCGAGTCGGCTCTCAGGTCGGACCGGTAGAATGAGCGGCATGGCGCCCACGAACACCCCGAAGAAGAAGTCCACAGGCGGCAAGCCCACCAGCACGGTGTCCTACAAGGACGCGATCAAAGTCGGCGCCGTCTGCGGAATCGTCACTCTCGTCCTCGCGATCATCGTCACCCGAGCATGGCAGGACGGCCGCGCCTTCGGCTACGCATTCATCTACGCCGGAGCGGCATTTGTGCTGGTGTCGGGCTTCACGAGCTACCTCAACTGGGTGATGCGCAAGGATACGCAGAACCAGAACCAGTCTTACCCGGTCATGCGGTAAGACAACTCCTGCCGCTGTCGAGCCACCATCGGCCGACCTCACCGTTTGCGGCACACCCTCGCGGGAATGTCCCTTCCTACACCTGCTGAGGCATCAGACACCGAAAGCGCCATAACGCCCTGCAGGAGCAGGGGGTTATGGCGCTTTCAGTGGGGGATGCTCGAGGTCGGGGGTGGATGCTCGTCCGCCCCGCCGCGCCTACTTGAACCGCAGTAGGCGGAGGCTGTTGAGGATGACGAACACCGACGAGAACGCCATCGCAGCCCCGGCGATCATCGGGTCGAGCAGACCGAACGCCGCGATCGGGATCGCTGCCGTGTTGTAGGCGAAGGCCCAGAACAGGTTGCCCTTGATGAGCCCCAAGGTCCGGCGCGAGAGCCTGATCGCCTGCGGGATCTGCTGAGGATCGGACTTGACCATGGTGACATCCGAAGCCGCCATCGCCGCGTCCGTGCCCGACCCCATCGCGATGCCGAGGTCGGCACCGGCCAGAGCGGCGGCGTCGTTGACCCCGTCGCCCACCATGGCCACGGCCCGGCCCTGCCCCTGCAGTTCGCTGACCACGGAGACCTTGCCTTCCGGACGGACATCCGCACGGACTTCGGTGATTCCGAGAGCCTCGGCGACCACCTCGGCGGCTTGGGCGTTGTCCCCGGTCAGCAGCACGGTGCTCAGTCCCAGCGAATGCAGTTCGTCGATCGCTGCCTTGGCCGTCGGCTTGGCTTCATCGGAGACGAAGCCAAGCCCGCGGAACTGACCGTCGATCGCCAGTGCGACGATCGTGGCCCCACGCGGAACCGAATCGGTCGGGTAGTTGACCGCGATTCCGCGCTCGCGGAGCAGATCAGGACGACCGGCGAGAACCTCGGCGCCGTCGATCGTGGCCCGCAGTCCGCCGCCGGCGATGTTCTCGAAATCCGTGACCGATGACCCGGCCGCGGTTTTGACCGACCTCGCCGAGGCGGCTCCAGCTGACCCCGTCCCGACGATCTCGGGCGCGGCGTCGACGATGGCGCGGGCGATCGGGTGTTCGCTGCGCGATTCCAATCGGGCCAGGACATCGAAGTCAGCGGGCGAGAGCTCGGTTCCGGTCAGGCTCATCACGCCGGTGGTCAGGGTGCCGGTCTTGTCGAGGACGACCGTATCGATCGACCGCGTCGACTCCAGCGCCTCGGGACCGGAGACGAGGATGCCCAGCTGGAATCCGCGCCCCGACGAGACTGCGAGAGCCGTGGGCGTGGCCAGGCCAAGGGCGCAGGGGCAGGCGATGATGAGCACGGTGAGTGCCGCATGCAGTCCCGCCGCCCAGTCGCCGGTGGCGAAGCCCCAGACGAGCAGGGTGAGGATGGCGATGCCGAAGACGATCGGCACGAACACCGCCGAGATCCGATCGGCCAGTCGCTGCACGGCAGGTTTGCCGTTCTGCGCACGGGAGACGAGATCGGCCATGGCTGCCAGCGTCGTGTCCGCACCCACACGGGTGGCACGGACCTCGAGCACACCGGAGGTGTTGATCGTGGCGCCGGTGACGGAATCTCCGGGGCCGACCTCGACCGGAACGGATTCGCCGGTGAGCATTGCCTCATCGATGGCCGAATGACCGTTCAGCACCTCACCGTCGGTGGCGATCTTCTCGCCGGGACGGACGAGGAAGACATCGCCGATGGTCAGCTCATCGATCGGCACCTGCACCTCGACACGGCCGTCATTCGCGGCGGCACCGTCCGAAGCGGCGGCACCATTCGGGGAGGCGCCCTCGCGCAGCACGGTCGCGGACTTCGCGCCGAGGTCGAGCAGCGCCTTGAGCGCAGCCGTCGCCCGGTTCTTCGCCCGGTCCTCGGTGAGCTTGCCGATGAGCAGGAACACCGTGATCGCCGCGGCCGCTTCGAACCACACGTGGTACTCGGCGGGAATCGCCCAGCCGTGACCGTCGGCGACGGCCCGACCCAGCGTGAAGTACGAGTACAGGCTCGCGACGGTGATGCCGACGCTGACCAGGGTGTCCATGGTCGTCGATCCACCGCGGGCGGCCTTGTACGCCGCCGAGTGGAACGGCCACGCACCCCAGGTGACGACGGGCAGGGCGAGGATCGCGACGATCCACTGCCACCCGGTGAAGTGCCAGCTCATGACCATCGAGATCGCAACGATCGGCACGGCCAGGATGAGGGCGCCTGCGAAGCGCGGCCGCAGATGGCGGGGATCGTAGTCGACGATCTCCGGACCGGCGCCGCCCGCGCCGGGGCTGCGCACCGTGGCACCGTAGCCGGCCTTCTCGACGGCGGCGGTGATGTCGTCGTCGCTGAGTTCGGAGTCGATGACCACGTGCGCGGTCTCCAGCGGCAGGTTGACCTCCGCCGTGACCCCGTCGAGGCGGGTGAGCTTCTTCTCGATCCGTGCCGAGCACGACGCGCAGGTCATGCCCGTGATGTCGAGCTCGAGCTCGCGAGGCATCACTTCACCTCGTAGCCGGCCTCATCGACGGCGGCACGGATCGCCGCATCGTCGAGTGCGTCCGACGAGGTGATCGTGACCGGGGAATCGCCCCCGGCGTTGAGGTCGACCGCGACGTCCGAGACGCCCGCGAGTGACCCGAGCTCTTCCTTCACCGCGGCTTCGCAGTGTCCGCAGGTCATTCCCGAAACGGTGATGGTGGTGGTCGTCATTGTGTTCTCCAATCAGCGGTGAGTGTTTCCCGATGTCAGAGCCTCGGGCGTCGTCGCACCCCGACCGGGTGGACGCAGCCCTCCGCTCAGCTCTTGATGAGTCGGGAGATGGCGGCTGATGCCTCTTCGACCTTCTTCCGCGCTTCTTCGTCGTCGCCCGATGAGGCGGCGTCGACCACGCAGTGAGCGATGTGCTCTTCGAGGAGGTTGATGGAGACCGCGTGCAGCGCGGCTGTCGCGGCGGAGACCTGGGTGAGGATGTCGATGCAGTACTTGTCCTCATCGATCATCTTCCCGATTCCGCGGACCTGACCTTCGATCCGCTTCATCCTCCGTGCGAGAGCGTCCTTCTGCGGGGTGTATCCATGTTGCTCAGTCATACTCACACCGTATACCCCTACAGGGTATAAATCAAGATCGATCCTCGCCGAGGCGGCTGTGCGTTTGCTCTCACCCTGACCCTGACGTGTTCTCCGGCTCCTACAATCGAATTATGCGTGCTGCCAGACTGTTCCGGTTCCCGGTCAAGGGATTCCCCGCCGAGGAGCTCACCGAGGCCCGAGTGGTCAAGGACCGCGGAATCCGCGGCGACCGGATCGCGGCGTTCACGAACGGCAGCCTCGACGTTCCCGCCGACGCGTGGCACTCGTACTCCGCCTTCACCGTGCTCAAGAACGACACCGACCTGCAGAAATGGCAGGTCGCAGCGACCCTCCCCGAGGCGGTCGGCGCCGACGCCGATGCCGATTCCGCGACCGAGACCGATCCTGACGAGCGGAGTGCCCCCGCCGAGGCGGCCGACGATGATTCCGCGACCGTGACCCTCACGGCCCCGACGGGGGAATCGACGACCTTCTCCACGGACGACGAAGAGGGCAGGGCCGCCTCGGCGAGATTCCTCTCCGAACGGATACCCCCTCAGGGTACATTCCCGCGCTGCCTCGCCGTCGCGGATCAGGGGATGTTCGACTCGCAGCGCTCGGGAATCTCGCTCATCAATCCCGCCACGGTCGCCGCGATCGCCGATACCGACGAGGGCCGCGCCGCCCTCGGGCTGAGCGCGCAGGAGGCGGAACGCACAGGGTCCGGCAACGGCGACCCGGCCACTCCCGCAGCCGAGCTCGACCCGCTGCGGTTCCGCGGCAACATCCTCGTCGACGGGCTCGCCCCGTTCGAAGAGTTCGCGCTCATCGGTTCGATCATCCGCCTCGGCGGCGTGCGCCTGGCGATCCGCTCGACGATCGAACGCTGCCCGGCGACGACCGTCAACCCGACGACTACCGAGGTCGACGTCAACGTCCCGCGTCTGCTCAACTCCGCCTGCGGGCATCTGCACTGCGGAATCTACGGGCAGATCCTCGAGACCGGCGTTGTCATGGCCGGCGACGAGATCACCGTCGAAGGTCCGGCACCGCGCGAACTGGTCAAGGTCGCGCGGACTCCGCGGTTCATGACCGTCGTTGGCCGTCAGCAGATCTGCAACGACATCGTCGAGGTGGCTCTGCGCGACGATCTCGGCTGGATCCGCGAACTCGACGAACCTGGCACGAACCTGCGCGTCCACCTCGACCTCGGTGCACCGTTCTGGCGGACCTATACGATCACCGACGTCGACGACGACATCGTCCGCATCGCCGTGCGCACCCAGGGCAAGGGCTCCCGCGCGGTGGCGTCGCTGGACGAAGGACAGCGGATCCTCACCTCCGGCCCGCACGGAACTATGACCGCCTCCCGCGTCTTCGGCGGCACAACGTCCCTGATCACCGCGGGAATCGGCATCACCCCGAGCCTCGGACTGCTGCGCAGCGATGGGCTGGCCGACCTGCCCGCCACCGACCGGATCCGGCTCTTCCACGTCGACCGCGACCACCGCACCGCCTGCCTGTGGAACCGGCTGCAGGACCGCGCCCACTCGGGAGCCGTGCCCGTCGAGACTCACCACCGCGACACCGCGACGGTCGGCCGACCCGGCCACCGGGAACTCGTCGACTGGGTGGCCGGCTGCGACAACGTCATGGTCTGCGGACCCCGCGACTTCACGGCGGCCGTGCTCGCCGCCGCTGACGAGGCCGGCGTTCCCGCCGTCCACCAGGAGACCTTCGCCTCTCCGAACACGGGAATGAGCGAGGCCATCGCCGCATGCTCGCCCGCCGAGGTGACCCTGGAGGAATCGGGCACGAGCTTCGTCTGGCAGCCGCAGGAAGGCACCCTGCTCGAATCCTTGGAAGCGCGCGGATTCCGGTCACCGAGCTCCTGCCGAGGCGGATCCTGCGGAACCTGCTCGGTGTCCCTGGCCGCCGGGTCCGTGCTCTACCCGATCGAACCGGCTGCCCGAGTCGAGGGCGACGAAGTGCTCGTGTGCTCCGCGGTACCCGCCGGGCCCATCAGTCTGGCGCTCTGAACACAGGCAGGCTGACCCTGCCTGACTGACTCGGCTGACTGACCCTGCCGGACTGATCCGTCTGACTGACTCGGCAGGCCCTCTGAACCGGCCGCATGGCCTGCCCGCCTGACCAGGCAGACGGCCTCAGCGTGGGTGGCACAATGGATTCCATGCCGAAGAAGAAGCGCACCGTGCTGTCGAAGGGGCCCGCCGGACCGGTGGGTCGCCTGAGTCGGTGGGTCCGCCTCTCCGCAGCCGGTCGGATCATGTTCGCGAACTCGATCATGCTCGTGGGAATCATGGTGCTCACGACGAGTCTGCTCTACCTCCAGCTCTCCCAGCTCAACACGAAGCGCGAACAGGACCTGCTGCGGTCGGCCGCGGACAACATCTCGATGTCGCTGGGCCTCGTCGGCACCGGTGACGTCGGCCAAGACGACTATCTCGACTCCGAGTCCCGCGACGACGTCCAGACGCTGCTGGACAACGTCATCAGCCAATACGGCTTCGACATCGCCGCGGTCGTGCCCATCGACTTCCTCCTCACCCCGCCGACCCTGGGCTCACCCGGACGCCAACAGGCGCTGGAAGCGAAGACCGCCTCGGCGGATTCCGGGAAGATTCCCGAGGACTCCATCGACCAGCTGGCCCAGGCCGTCGACGGACAGGCCCTGCAGGAGGGCAGGTCGACCGTGCGCTTCATCAACGACGGCGGCCCGGCCGACGGCACCATGTACGTCGTCACCCCGGTCTATGCCGAACACGTCGGCGTCGACGGACTGAGATCGGACACCGTCGTCGGCGCCGTCATCGTCGGCAGCTCCGCCGATTCGGTCCGCGAAGGCTTCCTGGCACAGGGCAAATGGCTCATCGGCATCGCTGTCCTCACCCTCATCCTCGGCATCGGCTCGTCCTGGGTGACATCGCGGGGACTGCGCAGGGTCACCGGTGACTACGGTGCCGACGAGCTGCGCAGCATGCTCGACTTCTACTCCTCCGTGCTCACGGCCGTCTCCGAAGGACTGCTGCTCGTTGACCGTGCCCGCGGAATCGTGCTCATCAACACCGAGGCCCGGGAACTGTTGGGCATGCCGCCCGCCGGTGACGATGCGGACCCGGGCCCCACCTCGGCGGAGGAGATGCCGCTGCGCGAACTCGACCTGCCCGAGGCGCTGCACGATCTGCTCGCCTCCGGCCGGTGGGCTCGTGACGAGATCCACTACACCGACGACCGCGTCCTCGTCGTCAATCAGCAGCCCACCGAGGCGGCCAGTGACACCTGGGTCGTGACCATGCGCGATCACACGGAGCTGGCCGAGCTCTCCGGCGAACTCGTCTCCGTGCGGTCCTTCTCCGATTCCCTGCGCGCGCAGACCCACGAATACGCGAACCGGCTGCACATGGTCGTGTCCCTGCTCGAGACCGGGCACGTCGACGAGGCCATCGACTTCGCGGCCAAGGACATCGACGATCTCAACCGGGTCAACGGGGACGGGTCGATGACCTTCGACCACCCCGTCCTCTCGGCGCTGCTGCTGTCGAAGATCGCCCAAGCCGCCGAGGTGGGCATCGAGATGACGGTGGACACCGCGGACCTCACGGGCAACCTCGGCGGGGATGATCGCGACCTCGCAACGATCCTCGGCAACCTCGTCGACAATGCCTTCGACGCCCTGAGCAGGCAGGACGTTCTGGCCGAGGACAAGAGGGTCCACGTCGAACTCTCCGGTTCAGGCGGTCCCGGCGGATTCACGATCGAGGTCAGCGACGACGGTCCGGGCATCGACGAGGAATACCTCGACGCGATCTTCGAACGCGGGTGGTCGACGAAGCACGACGGTGTCGAGACCGACCAGGGGCAGGGGCGCCAGCAGACGGGCACCCGCGGGGTCGGGCTGTCCTTGGTCGTGCAGGCGATCCGCCGACTCGGGGGAGCCGTCGATGTGCAGGGCCACGGGGAGGACTGCGACCGGTTCAAGGGTGCAGTGCTCACGGTGTGGCTGCCCGACCCGAACGGTGCGGGGCAAAATGGGGCCGGTCAGACCGGGGCGGGTCAGACCGGATAGGGCTGGACCGTCGCCGGCGGGCTCGGTGCCGGTAGGTGCGGGCTCGGCTCGATGTGTCGGGACTGCAACACGATCCGGGACGCTGTCAAACGGGTGAAGATAGACTGGCGGCATGTCGGACACAACTGCGCCTGAATCGAGCATCGGTGTGCTCGTCGTCGAGGATGAGGTGGTCGCCGCCCGTGCTCACGCGAAGTACATCGACCGCATCGACGGCTATCACGTCGCGGGAGTGGCGAAGAACGCCACTCAGGCGATGGCTGCTCTCACGGGTCAGATCTACGGCCTCGATCCCTCCGGCGTCCACCTCGTCCTCCTCGACATGAACCTGCCCGACGGGCACGGACTCCAGGTCTGCCGCGCCATCCGCGGCCAACGCGTCGACGTCGACATCATCGCCGTCACCGCCGCCCGGGACATGCAGATCGTGCAGGAGGCCCTGTCCTACGGGGTCGCCCAGTACATCATCAAGCCCTTCACCTTCCCCGTCTTCAAATCCAAACTCGAGGCGTATTCGTCCTTCCGCAACCGCCTCGGCGGGGATTCGAACGACGGCGAGGTCACCCAGACCGAGGTCGACAAGGCGATTTCGGCTCTGCGCACGCACACCGTGGCGGCGACCGCGAAGGGCGTGCCCGATGCGGTCCAGGCCGAGGTGAAGAGCCTGCTCAATGAGAATCCGGGCCAGTCCGCCGCAGAGCTGGCCGAAGGGCTCGGGGTCTCGCGAGTCACCGCTCGCCGCTACCTCGAATCCATGGCCGACGCCGGGATGCTCGAACGTCGTCCCCGATACGGTTCGGCCGGTCGTCCCGTCCTCGAATACACCGTCGTCCCCGACGCAGGCTGACCGCGGATTACGTGCGCGAGCAGCCGCCCGCGACCGACGCCGCGGGCTGATCGTGCTGTGGCAGCGCCCGTGACCGACCCAGCAATCGGCCATGGACCGACGTAACGCCGGTCTCGGCACAGAGCAATGGACATCGAGGGGGCCTCGTTAGAGGATGGTCCCATGTCGAAGAAGTCCCGGGTCTGGCTGGCCGTCGCTCTCGTCCTCGTGCTGCTCGCCGGAGCCGGAGTCTTCGCTCTCTTCCGTCTGCCGATGACGAAGTCCTCCGCTGCGAAGGCGGCCGCCCACGACCTCGCCGAAGAACAGCTGAGCTCGGACATCTGGCATGAGAAGGACCTCGCTCAGGGCCTGTTCGACCGGGTCACGAAGGCATTGGGCACGAGAGTCGACCTGCGGTCGGTCACCGTCGACGACATCACCGAGGCGGACGGTCGGACCGTGGCCACCCTCGATTGGACGTGGGCGAACAACGACGGAGAGTCCTGGGAGTACAGTTCCCAGCTGCCGCTGGAGAAGAACGGGCTCTTCTGGTGGGCGGATCTCACTGAGAAGGCCATCCACCCGAAGCTCGGCAAGGGCGGCAGCTTCGCTCTGCGCGCGAATCCCGGCGGGCGAGGGAAGATCCTCGGCGCCGATGATGAAGTGCTTATGGAGGAGGGGAAGGTCGTCGACATCGGCGTCCACCCGAACCGGCTCGAACCCGACACCATCGGCCGACTCGTCAGCGGACTCAACGACGGTGTCGACTCCCTCGACCTCGACGCCGATGACCTCGAGAAGTCGGTCGATGACGCCGAAGGCAACCAGCTCGTCCCCGTCGTGACACTGCGCGAAGACGACTACAAAGAGGTCAAGAGCGCCATCCACGATCTGCCGGGAATCCTCTTCACCGAGGATACCCAGACCCTGACACGCTCCCGCGGGTTCGCTCAGGCCACCCTCGGTTCGGCCGGTCCTGCCAGCGCCGATGACATCGAGAAGTCCAAGGGTGAGATCATCGCCGGCGACATCGTCGGTCGCACCGGTCTGCAGAAGACCTTCAACTCCCGTCTCAGCGGACCGGGCAGCGTCGAAGTCTTCGCCAAGGGCGATTCGACGAACGACAAAGGCGGAAAGACGAAGCTGACGAGCCTGCATGCCTTCGAAGCGAAAGACGGCGAAGACGTCGAGACCACCCTCGACGTCGATATCCAGACCGCCGCCGACAAGGCGGCAGCGACGGCGAAGAAGCCGGCCGCCGTCGTCGCGATCCGCCCCAGCGACGGCCACGTGCTCGCCGTGGCCAACCAGGACCCGGAAGGAGCGGCCTGGGACCGAGCGCTGAGCGGCCAGTACGCTCCCGGCTCGGTGTTCAAGATCGCCTCGGGGCTGGCGCTGCTCGACGCCGGGGTGAGTCCCGACGACGACATCGACTGCCCGAAGACCGCGAACATCGGCGGCAAGAGCTTCAAGAACGCCGAAGACGAAGTGCTCGGCACCGTCAGCTTCGCCGACGACTTCGCCCACTCCTGCAACACCGCATTCGTCTCCTCCGGCGACAAGGTCTCAGGCAGCGAGGTGGCCGATGCCGCCGCCCAACTCGGCATGCTCGGCGACGCCTCGGCCATCGGCGCGAAGATGGCCTCGGTGCCGACCGACGATGACGAGGTCACCCACGCAGCTCAGATGATCGGTCAGGGCAAGGTGCAGTCGAGCCCGCTGGCCGTGGCGACGATGGCCGCCTCGGTGGAGGCGGGGGAGACCGTCACCCCGCAGCTCGTTGTCGGTGAGGCGCTCGACGAGGCGAAGAGCGGCGACGGCAGCCAGGCTGCAGGTCAGGGCACCGGCCAGGGCGATGCCCCGACGCTCGACGCGGACGCAGCGAAGGAGATCTCGGTGATGATGCGCGCAGTCGTCACCGAGGGCACCGCGACCGACCTCAAAGATGTTCCAGGCGACCCGGTCCACGGCAAGACCGGCACGGCCGAATACGGCAATGACTCCCCGCCGCGAACCCATTCGTGGTTCGCCGGCTTCCAGGGCGACCTGGCCGTGGCCGTGCTCATCGAAGACGGCGGATTCGGCGCCGAGGCGGCCGTGCCGGTGGCGCACGAATTCTTCGACAACGTCAACTGAGACCCACCAACGCCCAATTCAGTTTCACCCATCAACTGGGCCGTGCCCGACGGTGCCGCGCTCCCTACTTCATGCGCAGGGACCGCATGGCCTGCAGAGCCCCGGTCATCGCCTTCGCGAACTTCGCCTGATCAAGGGGGCCGGCCGGCGCGATCGGGTGGAGGCGCTGCTCCGCAATCGTGTGCGAGTGCATGAACTGGTGGAGGCCCTCGGGGCCGTGCCGGTGGCCCATGCCCGAGGCCTTGACTCCGCCGGCCGGAGCGTCGATGGATCCCCAGCTGGCCGGGTAGACCTCATTGACGTTGACCATTCCGGCCTCGACCTGCCGCGCGATCTCACGCCCGTGGGAGCGCGAGTACACCGATGCCGAGAGTCCGTAGTCGCTGTCATTGGCGGCAGCGATCGCCGCGGCATCCGACGGCACCGAATAGACGGAGACGACGGGGCCGAAGGTCTCCTCCCGATGCAGCTCCGCTTCAGGAGGAACATCCGTGAGCACTGTCGGGGCGTAGAAGTAGGGGCCGAGATCGGGCACCGGGCGTCCGCCGGCGAGGACCGTGGCACCGGCGCTGCGTGCCTGCTCGACATGGTTGGTGATCGTCTCGAGCTGCTTCGGTCCCGCCAGGGTGCCCATGTCCGGGCCGTACTCGAACGCGGCGCTGAGGCGGTAGGCGCGGGCCGCCTCGGCGAAATGGGCGCAGAAGGTCTCATAGAGGTCCTCGTGGACGTAGATGCGCTCGATGGAGATGCACAGCTGCCCGGCCGAGGAGAACGATCCGCGCACGGCACCCTCGACGGCCTTCTCCAGATCCGCATCGGCGGCGACGATCAGGGGATTCTTGCCTCCGAGCTCGAGTGCGGCTGGGAGCAGACGCTGCCCCGCCTCGGCGGCGATCGACCGCCCAGCGGCCGTCGACCCGGTGAATGAGATTCCGTCGGCACCGGCCATGAGCGCAGGCCCGACCTCGGACGAGGGTCCGGGCACGAGCTGCCAGACCTCGGCGGGCAGGCCGGCGGCGATCGCCAGCCTGCGCATGAACACCGAGGTCAGCGTCGTCGTCGAATCGGGTTTGTGGACAACGGCGTTGCCGGCGGTCAGGGCCGCGAACAGGTCGGTCGCACCCAGGGTCAGCGGGTAGTTCCACGGCGTGATGAAACCGATCACACCCAGCGGGGTGTGCGTGATCTCGGTGCGGGTGAGCACGGGGATGGCTCCGCGTCGACGTTCGGGCCGCAGATAGCGGGCGGCCATCACCCCATAGTGGCGGAGCACATTGAAGGTATCGAGGATCTCGTCATAGGCGTGGATGCGAGCCTTGCCGGTCTCGTACTGGATGATGTCGAGGAGCAGATCCTCGTTCCGAGCCAGTGCGGCGTGCAGTCGAGTGAGCACCTTCGCCCGGTGCTCCACCGACTGGGCAGCCCACGTGGGGCCGGCGATGCGGGCCGTGGCGTAGGCGGCTTCGATGTCGGCAGGAGTGTTCCGAGTGAACCGGTCGACCTCTCGGCCGGTGAACGGTTCGACGCCGCGCATCACCTCGCCCGAACCGGAGGCATCCGCGTACGGATCGGTGTCGAGGAAGTCCCGCAGCGCCGCGGTGACATGCGAGGATGCGGTCCCGGCGGTGCCTGCTTCGGAGACGTGGGCGGTGGTGTCTGTGGTCATCGGCTTCCTAATTCATGTGACGTAGGTCATCGCAGGCTAGACTACCCAATATGGTGTCGAGTGGTCTCCGGGGTGCGCTGAAAGGAACCTGTGCACCCACCGCCGTCCTCGATCTCGACGCCTTCGATGCGAACCTCGACGCCCTTACCGAGCGCGCTCGCGGACTGCCGATCCGCCTGGCCACGAAGTCCCTGCGCGTGCCCGCCGCCATCGACCGGGCGCTCGCCCATCCCGGCTATTCCGGTGTGCTCGCGTATTCCGTCCCCGAGGCACTGTTCCTCCACGCCCGCGGCATCCGCGATATCGTCATCGGCTATCCCAGCCTCGACCGTCCCGCCCTGGCGCGGATGATCGCCGAGGCGGATGCGCTCTCGAACATCACCGTGATGATCGATTCCGTGGACCACCTCGACATCATCGACGACGTCCGGAGATCCCTCGCCGAGGCGGGGCCGGGCTCCGCCCCGGAAGTGACCGTTCCAGACGGCACTGTCCCGGACGTGACCGCTCCGGGGGAGGACGCGACGAACCTCGCCGAGGCGGAAGCCGCCTCGGTGCGGGTGTGCATCGACGTCGACTCCTCCTATCGACCGGCCGAATCCTGGTTGGGCGACCGCGTCCATATCGGAGCCAGGCGCTCACCGATCCGTGACGGGCGATCGGCCGTCGCGCTCGCACGGCAGGTCGCCGCGCGGTTCGGTATCGACCTCGTCGGGTTGATGTTCTACGAAGGGCAGATCGCCGGCACCGCCGATGCCGGACGAACCGTGCGGCAGACGATCGTGCGCGCCATGCAGAAGGCCTCGATCGCCGAACTCGCCGAACGACGAGCTGCCGTCATCGCCGCGGTCCGTGAGGTCGCCGACCTCGAATTCATCAACGGCGGCGGAACCGGCTCGTTCGAATCCAGCTCCGTCGAAGGCACTCTGACCGAACTCGCTGCCGGATCCGGCCTCTTCTCCCCAGGACTCTTCGACGGCTATACGCACTTCCGGCATCGGCCCGCCGCGTACTTCGTCACCCCTGTCGTCAGACGCCCTGCACCTGGTTGGGTGACGGTCTTCAAGGGCGGATTCATCGCCTCGGGAGTCCCTGGTGCCGACCGGCTGCCGACCATCGCCTGGCCGCCGAGTCTCGAATACTCCGGTCTCGAGGGTCCCGGGGAGGTGCAGACTCCGCTGACCGGGCCCGGCACGGAATCGCTGCGCATCGGCGATCTCGTGTGGTTCCGGCACGCCAAAGCAGGCGAACTGGCCGAACATTTCAACGAATTCCTTGTCGTCTCGGGGTCGACGATCATCGACACCTGGTCGACATACCGGGGAGAGGGACTGGTGCTGTGAGAGAAGTGCAGTCAGGGCGCGGCGAACGGATCGGTCGCGGTGCGAAACGTGTGGCGGAGACGGTTGCGGGCCGTGCATCGGGCCGATCTGCAGTGAATGGCCGGCATGCGTTCCGGAACTGGGCCGGTCACGTCCACGCACATCCGCACACATTCTCGGGCCCCGCCTCGGCGGAGGAGCTGTCGGGAATCGTCACGACCGCAGCAGCGGCCGGGGACCGTCTGCGGGTCGTCGGAGCCGGGCATTCCTTCACTCCCGTGGCCGCTGGCGATGACGTCATGGTCAGCCTCGACGGACTGTCGGGGATCGTCGCCGTCGACGAGGCGGCCGGCCGGGTCCGCTTCCACGCCGGCACCCGGCTGCGGGACATTCCCGCACTCCTCGCACCCTTCGGTCTGGCCCTGGAGAACCAGGGGGACGTCAATCCGCAGGCACTGGCCGGGGCGATCTCGACGAGCACGCACGGCACGGGGATCGGGTTCACCGGGTTCGCCGGGACCGTCACGGGGTTGAGCCTGATGGGCCCCGACGGCAACGTGCGGGAACTGTCGGCCGCAGCGGAACCGGAGATCTTCGACCTCGCTCGGGTCAGCCTCGGCGTCCTCGGCATCATCACCGAGGTCGAACTCCAGTGCGTGCCGGCCTTCGACCTCATCGCCGAGGAGAAGGTCGCCGGATTCGACGAACTCCTCGACGGACTGACCGAGCGGATGCGCGGGGCCGACCATTTCGAGTTCTACTGGTTCCCGCACACCGATTCGGTGCTGACGAAGACGAACACCCGGGTCGAGCCCGGGCAGGCCGGGCCGGGTCACCTCGCCGAGGCGGGGGTGCGCAACCGGTGGCTCAACCTCCTCGACAAAGAGGTGGTGGAGAACGGGGCGCTGCGGCTGGCCGTCGAGCTCGGTGCCAAGGTCCCGTTCGTGGTGCCCTCGATCAATCGCATCGCTCAGTCCGTCGTGGCAGACCGGACGTACCGGGCGCCGGGTCACGATGTGTTCGTCACCCCACGGCGGGTGCGGTTCAACGAGATGGAGTACGCGCTGCCCTTCGACTCCGGGTCCGAGGCGATTCGGGAGATCAGAGACGTCATCGAGGCCAAGGGGTGGGCGATCTCATTCCCCCTCGAGGTCAGGTGCGCCGCCGCCGATGATGTGCCGCTGTCGACGGCGACGGGGCGGGAGACGATGTACATCGCCGTCCACCGCTTCATCAAGGAGGACTTCGCCGAGTACTTCCGCGTGGTCGAGGAGATCCTGAGCCGGCACGGCGGCCGACCGCACTGGGGCAAGATCCACACCCGCACGGCCGCCGACCTGAACGAGCTCTATCCGCGATTCGCGGACTTCTGCGAGCTGCGGGCCCGTCTGGACCCGGCTGCCATGTTCGGCAACCGCTTCACCGACTCGCTGTTCGGTCTCAGCCGTATCTGAGGGCGCAGCGTCAGCCGAGAAGTGGTCGCAAACAGACACTTTTGGCCGCGCGGCGGTCGAGAAGTGGTCGCAAACGGATACTTCTGGGCGCGGCGAATCTCCGATAGTGACCTATTCTTCCGCTGCTCTTGTCTCGAGCCAGTCGAGGATCTCCGGCCAGGCGTCGTCGGCGATGGATCGGCGCATGAGGCCGTGATGTCCGATGCTCTTCACCCCGAGCTCCTCCGGGACGAAGGTGCGCCGCGTCACCGGAGCCAGCCGCAGGCGGTCGGTGAGCGCATCGATGAACGCACCGGTCGCCCAGGGATCGTCCGAGGTGCCGACGGCGAGGACAGGTGTGCGCAGTCGGGCGGCGCGGGCCTCGGCGTCGAAACTCGGGTCGTCGAAGAAGAAGTGGGGGCGGCGCAGCCAGTCCGTCCATTCGTAGAGGGCGGCGGCGGGGATGTCCTCGCCGAGTCCCACTCGGCTGCCGGGCATATATCCGAACACACGTGTGGCCACCCTGCCGAAGACTCCGAGGCCGACTTCCACTCGCAAGCGCTCGCTGCGGGGTGCGATGCTGCGGGCCGCCACCATCGCTGTGGCGATTGTGACGATTCCGCACAGCCGCTGTCCGCCGCTGCCCAGGAGCAGAGCGTGCCCGCCGAGGCTGTGGCCCAACGCCGTATGCGGCAGATCAGGGAACCTCTTCTCGGCCCAGGCGCCCGCGGCCGCCACATCTTCGCAGATCCAGTCGCGCATGCGCAGATGCCGATGGGTGCGAGCCGCCCTCCGGTCACCGACACCGCGGAAGCCGTAGGTGACCACGGCGAACCCACGGGCAGCCGCCGCCTCGGCGAAGGAGAAGTAGAAGCGTTCGGGAGTCGCGGTGGCCGGGTGGATCGTCAGCACCGCGTGCGGGTCGGCCGAGGGGAGGAAGAGATGTCCCTCGAGATCGCTGGAACCGGACCGGCTCGACACCGGGATGCGCACGTCCTGCTTGAGAAGTGAGTCCATATTTTTCAGGGTAATCATCACTGCCCCAATATGCTACCAGTCAGTAATATAATTCCGGTTGGCGTCGACTGCCGACATGTGCGGCGCAATCACTGCCGACATCCTCGGCGGTATCCCATGTCCGAACGTGCTGGTACGCTCGGGGAATGACAGCGTCGGATCGGAACCATCCCGTATCACCCGCCCAAGCAGGCAGTCGAGAGCGGGAGAGAGGCCGGCGCAGGTCGATGTTCGTCGCCGCCTTCGGCACCGTCGTCGAATGGTACGACTTCTCGATCTTCTTCTATGTCGCCACGACCCTGACCAAGGAATTCTTCGGCGACCAGACGGATTCCCTGCTGCTCACCCTCGGGGTCGGTGCGGCGGGATTCCTCTTCCGGCCCTTGGGCGCGATGGTCTTCGGTCACCTCGGTGATCGGATCGGGCGTCGTTCGACGCTCATCATCTCCGCGGTCCTCATGGCGATCTCCATGCTCGGGATCGCGGTGATTCCGAACTACGACACGATCGGCATCTGGGCCGGCGTCCTCATGGTCGCCCTTCGCTGCCTGTCCGGATTCTCCGTCGGTGCCGAGTACACCGGCATCATGGTCTTCCTCATGGAATCGGCGGGACCGGGAAAGCGCGGATTGGCTGCCAGCTGGGCCGCGGCCAACAGCGAGGTCGGCGCGCTTCTGGCCGTGGGATCCGGTGCGCTGCTGGCGAATACGCTCAGTCCCGAGGCGATGGATTCCTGGGGTTGGCGGCTGCTGTTCGTCCTCGGTGCCGTGCTCGCCATCCTCATGGTTCCGCTGCGGTCGATGATGGAGGAGACCGAGACCTTCAAACGGCTGCAGCAGGCGGAGAAGGAGAAGAAGGGCACGAAGGACACTGCCCTCGAGCGCTCGCCGCTCATCACTGCGATCCTCGAACAGCCGCGGGCGATCCTCGTGGCCTTCCTCATCTCCTCGATCGGTTCGGTCAGCTACTTCCTCAACATCACCTATGTGCCCACGTACATCGAAGAGGTGGCGAAGGTCCCGAACTCCGGTTCCCTGGCCCTGGGCACGGTCGCTGCCGTCGTCGCCATCGTCGTCACGCCCTTCTTCGGCCTCGCCTCCGACAGATTCGGGCGCAAGCCCGCCCTGGCCGTTCTCATGGCTGTCTTCGTGTTCACGATCATTCCCGCATACGCTCTGCTTGGCGGCAGCTCCTCGAGTGGGGCGGTCTTCGGTGTTGCGTTCCTCGCAATTCCCGCGGCCGGGTGGAGCGCCGTGGCCGCCGCCATGGTGCCCGAGCAGTTCACCGGCACGAGCCGCTTCTCCGGCATGGCGATCGGCTACAACGTCGCCACCGTCCTCTTCGGCGGGCTCTCGCCGCTCATCGCCACGGCACTCATGTCGTCGACGGGAATCACTCTGGCGCCGGCGATCTACGCCACCGTCGTCATCGTCGTCGCCGGAGTCCCGACCCTCATCCTCGCCCGCAGCATGGGCAAGAAGACTCTCGCCGAGGTGGACGCGGACAAGCATCTCGTGCCTGCGTGAGAGCACTGGTTCGGGGCATTCGGGCGGGGTCGGCGCTGTCTGTTCGCTGTGGCGCGGTGCCCGTTCGAGGGCTGCGGCCGATCGGTGACAGACGTTGCCGTTCTGCCACACTCTGCGCACATCTCGAGCGCGATGAACTCATAAGTTGGTTTCAGAACACGCATTCGGGCGACCTGCTCCCGAGTGCGAGAGACCGATCAAGGAGTCATCATGAAACGCATGAAGCGTGCCACCTTCACCGCTGCGGCCGTGCTCAGCTGCACACTCGCCTTCTCGGGCTGCTCGCTCATCAGCCAGGCCGTCCAGCCCGAACAGGGCCAGACCGGAGAACAGTCGAACGCCGACGCTCAGGATCAGGGCAGCCAGGATCAGAACGGTCAGGATCAGGGCGACCAGAACGGCCAAGAGTCGAACGCCGACCAGAACGGCCAGGACCAGACCGGACAGGACCAGACCGGTGGTCAGGATTCGAGTTCCGATCAGTCGACGTCGGGCTCCTCGTCGTCGACCTCGTCTTCTGACGGGGCCACCGGTTCGGGTTCGGGCGCGTCGTCCGGCAGCCAGGGGCAGGTCAGCATCGGCGAAAGCTTCGAGGATCCGGAGATGCAGGACAAGATCGAGGTGCTCTCTGCGGTGCGGAACTTCGAGTCGTCCAAGAGGGCATCGGCGATCGAACTCGGCGGCGAAGTCGTCCTCCTCGAAGTCAAGATCACCCCGGGGCAGAAATACAGCGGACTCATCCAGTCCGGAGCCTTCAAGATCTCCGAAGGCGGCGGGGCGGACTACCGATACGACCAGACGGACGGCCTCGAAGCCGAGATGCGAGCTGCCGGCTATGAACCCTTCGAGGACGTCAGACGCCGTGACGGCGGAACCCACCAGGGCTGGCTCGCGTATGTTCCGAACGAGAAGCAGGATGCCTACACGATCCGCTACGAACGCGGACCCGGCAAGGTGCTGGGAACCGACGAGAAGGTCCCGGAGTTCACGACGACCTTCGACATCCCCTCCGTCTGACTCCCGAGGCTGACTCGCGCGGGCGGCGACTGCGAACCGCGAGTCACGTGCCTGCGACCCGCGAGGTCGGCAGCGGGGAGGTGTCAACCGATCAGCAAGGTCTGCCGCTGGACGCCATCAGCCGACCAGGGAATTGCACATCGAGGCCGGTCTCCGAATTCGGAGACCGGCCTCGATGCGTTGTCAGGGTCGGTGATCAGCCTTCGCTGAGGGCCTTCCAGTCCGAGACCTCGGACTCGGCGAGCTGAGCCGCGACACCGGTGTAGGTGGCAGGTGTCAGAGCCTTGAGCAGTTCGGCACGCTCCTCGGGCAGCCCGAGACCGTCGACGAACGTCTGCAGATCGGCCTGGTTGATGCGCTTGCCGCGCGTGAGTTCCTTGAGCGTTTCGTACGGGTTGTCCATTCCCGGCACGCCCTGCAGTCCGGCGGCACGCATGACCGACTGGACGGCTTCACCTAGGACCTCCCAGTTGCCGTCGAGGTCGGCGGCCAGAGCCTCCTCGTTGATGGCAAGGGCACCGAGGCCCTTGACCAGGTTGTTGAGTGCGAGCACCGAATGGCCGTAGGCGACACCGATGTTGCGCTGCGAGGTCGAGTCGGTGAGGTCGCGCTGCATCCGCGAGGTGATCAGCGTCGAGCCGAGGGAATCGAGCAGGGCGCAGGAGAGTTCGAGGTTCGCTTCGGCGTTCTCGAAGCGGATCGGATTGACCTTGTGCGGCATCGTCGACGAACCGGTCGCACCGGCGACGGGGATCTGCTTGAAGTAGTTCATCGAGATGTAGGTCCACATATCGGTGGCCAGGTTGTGTGCGATCCGGTTGAACCGAGCGACATCGGCGAACAGCTCGGAGTTCCAGTCGTGGGATTCGATCTGCGTGGTCAGCGAGTTGAAGGTCAGCCCGAGACGATCTTCGACGAAGGTGCGGGCGATCTGCGGCCAATCCGCTCCCGGCACAGCAGCCAGATGGGCCGAATAGGTGCCCGTGGCGCCGTTGATCTTGCCGAGGAACTCTGTGGCGGCGATGCGTTCGTACTGACGGCGCAGGCGGTGGATGAAGACCGCGAGCTCCTTGCCCATCGTCGTCGGGGTGGCCGGCTGCCCGTGCGTGTGGGCGAGCATCGGAACGTCGGCCAGTTCCGCGGCGGACTCGGCGAGAGCGTCGATGAGGGCCTTCGCTCGCGGCAGCCACACCTGTTCGGTGGCACCCTTGATGCCCAGCGCCCAGGACAGGTTGTTGATGTCTTCGGACGTGCAGCAGAAGTGGACGAGCTCGCCGAGGTCCTCGGCGCCGATCGTCACTAGGGCTTCTTTGATTGTGTATTCGACGGCCTTGACGTCATGGACGGTGACGGCTTCATGAGCGGCCAGCGTGGCGATGGTGTCGGCGTCGAAGTCGGCGGCGAAGGTACGCAGTCCGTCGACCTCATCGGGGGTGAGAGTGCGAACGCCCTCGATCACCGAGTTCTGTGCGAGGTGGATGAACCATTCGATCTCAACGATGATGCGATTGCGGTTGAGGGCCGCCTCGGAGAGGTGATCGACGAGGTCAGCGGTGTCTTTGCGGTAGCGACCATCAAGAGGTCCGAGAGCGATGGCGGGCGAGATTTCGGCAAGGGAAACAGTCGGCATGCCCTTATTTTCTCATGAGCGGCACATTGGGGCGGCACCCGTCCGCGCCGACCGATCGCCAGACGCCGGCGGCGGACGGGACTCAAGCACCCCACCTTGTGGATTCGGTGGCGACTTCGACATCTGTGCGCTGTGGACGCTCAGGTCTCTTCCCCAGCCCTGAAATCGAGGCTTCCGTGCTCGAACCGCTGCCTCCTACGGTCGAGTGATTCGGGCACGGATGCCGAACAGGCAGGCGGAGGGCAGAGGCATGATCACTGACGAATTGGAGCGCAATCGCGAACAGTGGAGACGGCGAGCGGAGGTGCTGCACTCCCTGGCACAGAACTGCCGACAGATCGACGGATGGGATTCCCCGGCGGGAGCGCTGCTCGATGACCGGGTGGCCTCGTGCGCAGAATCGATCGACAAGTTGGGTGAGAGGGCGGAGAAGCTCGCCGAGGCGTATGACCTCCACCTGCAGGTCGTGTCGGTGGGCGGGCGGATCCAGCTGTGAACACTCACCCCGCCGAACGTGAGGGCGCCGGCATCGAGAGTTGGATCGTCGTCGACCTCGACCGGATCAGCAGACTGCCCGAACGGCTGCGTCGTCTCTGGCCGCCCGATCTGCTCCCTCGCCGGGCCGACCGGGACTCCCGAGCCGCCTCGGCGGAGGAGGAGAGATCCAGCGCAGGCTCGGCGCCCGCGGCCGCACCCTCGGCGACCGTGGCCGTACCTTCGGGATTGGGCGAGGGCGACGGGGGCGCGAAGCGGGACCTCGATGTGCTCACCGCATGGCTGCGCGGCTTCGCCTCCGAACTCAACCGGGTGAGAACGCGCATCAGCGTCGTCGTGTCGTCGGGAGTCGAAACCGTCCACTTGGCACTGTGCCTGGGGCCGGGCGTCGGGCATGCGATCCTCGCGCTGCAAGGGGAGGGGCTTGAGGACTTCGCGCGGCACCAGCTGCTGCGCCGGATCGAACCCGGACGGATCGGGCACGTCGTCGAGGATCTCACCGAACTCGTCGACCGGGACTGTGTGCTCACACTCAGCTGGGCGTCCGGAAGGGATGCGACCGGACTGGAGTTCCTCCGCCGAGAGGGCGGGACATGGTTCCGGCCGGTCATCGAGCGCGCCGGCGATTCCGTCACCGTCGACGATGACGTCGTCGCCGGCGAATCAGCGGTGCGAAAGCTGCTGGGCGCCGTGCTCACACGGACGCTGACGGCAGGAGCTCCGAGTTGACGGCGGCAGCTTCTGACCGTTGGGAACTCGTGGCCTTCCTAGCCGGCGGGGACCCAGGACTGAGGCCGGCCGGGAGCGAGACATGAGAGGAGACCCGCGATGATCGGTGCGACCACCCGCGGAGGCGGGCGGATCACCGTCGACGAACGCGCCGACGGCAGCGGAGACGCACTGCAGACCGTCATCGCCGACATCGGCGAACTGTCCATCGAAGCCGCTGTCGGAGACTTCGACCTCGCGACGCTGCTCACTCAGGTCCCCGCCCCGGTGACGGCGCTCAACCTCGATGCCTGCCGGATCCGGTTCCACGCCCAGCTGACCGCCTCGTTGCTCGAGCTCGAGGCCACATTGCTCGCCGTTCGAGCCGCTGCCTTCGCCTACCGGCAGGCGGAGAAGGGCATCAGCGAAGTCTTCGGCGGACTGCTCGACGCACTCGGGTACGCGACCGGCCGCATCATCGCGCTCAGCCTGCCCGTCATCATTCCCGCAGCGCTCGTCGTCGGCGCCCAGGTCGTCGTGGTCACGAAGATCCTCGACGTCACCGGTCTCGACGATGTCATCACCAAGCAGTTCGGCATCGACCTGGGCAAGACGAAGGCGAAAGCGAAGGAAGCGCTGATCACGTTCGCGTTCGAACAGTCCGACGTCACCGGGGCCGTCATCGAGCATGTGCTGCCGGGCTTCGTCGTCGGATTCCTCGGGCTGCCTCCGTTCATCCTCGACTCCGAAGGCGATCACGCGTTCTGGCCGCACGATTCGACGTCGATGACAATCTGGGTCCTGGCAGGTGCGAACGCGTTCGGACTGCTGCTGCCCTCCGATGTCGAAGTCTGGAGGGCGAAGGGCCTGACTGCTCCGCACAAAGAGCCGCCGCGTGACGTCGAAGACCTCTTCATCCGCGAAGCGAACTGCCATCGCGGAGCCGATTCCGGGCAGGTTCGCATCGAGGAGGTCGTCGGACCCGATGGGACGACCCGCTATGTCGTCTACGTCCCCGCCACCACCGACTGGTCTCCGAAGTCGGGTGACAATACGACGGACCTGACGACGAACGTGCAGGGCATGGCCGGCAATGACACCGTGATGCGCGAAATGGTGCGCCAGGCGATCGCCGATGCCGGGATTGGCCGCGGCGACGAGGTCATGCTCGTCGGCTATTCGCAGGGAGGAATCACCGCAGGCTCTCTGGCCGCGGACCCGGCGTTCCTCGACGATGTCAATGTCACGGCCCTGATGACGGTCGGTGCTCCGATCTCCGACTTCGCCATCGATTCGGGAATCGACGTGCTCTCGATCGAGCACGAACAGGACCTCGTCCCCGATCTCGACGGCAATGAGAACCCGGCGACGAAGAACTGGTCGACGATCACCGTCGACTACGACCCCGACGAACTGCGCAAAGTTCCCGAACTGGCGGACAAGACCGATGCCGAACTCGATGAGATGTTCGCCTCGGCCGGGGCGGCGCACTCCTCCGTCGCCTACGCGGCCTCGATCGGTCTGCTTCTGAAGGGAGGGAACCCCGCAATCGACCGCTTCACCTCGAAGAACTCAGGCTTCTTCACCGGAGACCTCGCGAAGACGCGCGACTACCAGGGCAAGCGCAAACGTCACTGAACTCGGTCGCGCGGAACGGCCCTCGGCATCGAAACGAATGGGCCGCCTCGGTGCTCGGATGTGCATTGGTCGGACGATGGAGCATCTCTGCCGTGATCGACAATTGTCCACGGAAGGCTTTGGAACTCGGCCACATGTGTCGAGCTCGGGCCATAGTCTGTTCCTGACCTGCACTTTTGATACTCGAACCGCATGGGGAGAGTGGCAAGCAGTGAGTGGATTCGGTATTGTGATATCACCTGTGAATCAGATCACTCGAGGGCGAGTTCTCACATCCGAGGGCCTGCCCGACGGACACGGTCCACCACTGGTCACCTCCGGTGAAGATGGACCTCGAACAAAGGAGAACTGAAATGACCTCCAACATTTCAGTGGGAACCGGCGCTGCCCACAGTCAGTCCTCGGAGCCCAGAATGATCCAGATGCTCACCGAAGACGGAAACCGCGTCGAATCCGGTGAGTACGATGCCTTCGCAGCAGAACTCACCGATGAGGATCTGCGCGGCTTCTACCGGGACATGGTCCTGGTCCGCCGCATCGACGCCGAAGGAGCTGCCCTGCAGCGTCAGGGACAGTTGGGCCTGTGGGCACCTCTGTTCGGACAGGAAGCAGCCCAGATCGGCATGGGACGGGCCGCTCGCCCCCAAGACTTCGTCTTCCCCACGTACCGCGAACACGGCCTCGCCTACACCCGCGGTGTCGAACCCGAAACCCTGCTCAGCATCTTCCGCGGTCAGAACCACGGCGGCTGGGATCCGCAGGAGCACCGGTTCCACACCTACACCATCGTCATCGGCTCGCAGACTCTGCACGCCACCGGCTACGCCATGGGCATCTCCATGGACGGCGACGTCGGCACCGGCGACATCGAACGCGATACGGTCGCCATCGCCTGCTTCGGCGACGGCGCGACCTCGCAGGGCGATGTCTCCGAGGCGCTGACCTTCGCCGGAGCATTCCACGCCCCGGTCCTGTTCTTCTGCCAGAACAACCAGTGGGCCATCTCCGAACCCACTCACGTCCAGACCGCAGCCCCGCTGTCGACCCGCGGCGAAGGATTCGGAGTCCCGGGCATCCGCGTCGACGGCAACGACATCATCGCGATGTACTCCGTCGCCCGTGCCAGCCTCGACTCCGTGCGCGCCGGCCACGGCCCGATGCTCATCGAAGCCTTCACCTACCGTCGCGGCGCCCACACCACCGCCGACGATCCGACGAAGTACCGCGACAAAGCTGAAGAGGAGATCTGGGAGGATCGCGACCCGATCGCCCGCCTCAAGGCCTACCTGGACAAGCACACCGAGACCAGCGACGAATTCTTCGCCGAGGTGGACGCCGAGGCCGACACCCTCGCCGCACGCATCCGCCACAACTGCATGACCATGGAGAACCCCGACGCGGTCGAGATGTTCGCCCATGTCACCGCGGAACCCCACTCCCTCGTCGACGAGGAACGTGCCGAATTCCTGGCATACCAGGCCTCGTTCGCCGATGCGGGTGAGGCCTGATGGAGAAACTCCCCCTTTCTAAGGCGATCACCGCCGGAATGCGCAAGGCCATGGAGGACGACCCGAAGGTCGTCCTCATCGGTGAGGACATCGGCAAACTCGGCGGCGTCTTCCGCGTCACCGAGGGTCTCCAGAAGGACTTCGGTCCGCAGCGCGTCATCGATGCCCCGCTGGCCGAGTCCGGCATCGTCGGCACCTCGATCGGCATGGCCATCCGCGGCTACCGTCCCGTCATCGAGATACAGTTCGACGCGTTCATCTTCCCGGCCTACGACCAGATCGTCACCCAGGTGGCGAAGCTGTACAACCGCACCCTGGGCAAAGAGAACATCCCGTTGGTCATCCGCGTGCCCTACGGCGGCGGCATCGGCTCACCCGAGCACCATTCGGAGAGCCCCGAGACCGTGTTCGCCCACCATGCGGGACTGCGACTCATCTCTCCGTCGAACGCTCATGACGCGTACTGGATGATCCAGGACGCGATCAAGAGCGAGGATCCGGTGATGTTCTTCGAACCCAAGCGTCGCTATTGGATGCGCGGGGATGTCGACACGTCGGCCCGAGGCGAGCTGGGCATGAACGACGCCCGCGTCGTGTCCGAAGGCACCGATGTCACCCTCGTCGCCTACGGCCCGCTGGTGCCGACGGCGCAGGACGTGGTCACCGCGGCCGCCGAGGAAGGCAAGAGCGTCGAACTCATCGACCTGCGCAGCCTCAATCCGATCGACTTCACCACGATCGAGAAGTCCGTGACGAAGACCGGCCGTCTGGTTGTTGCCCACGAGGCTCCGACCTTCCTGGGGCTGGGTTCGGAGATCGCCGCGCGCATCACCGAACGCTGTTTCTTCAATCTCGAAGCCCCGGTCATCCGGGTCGGCGGGTACCACACCCCGTACCCCGGTTCGCGGATGGAAGAGCACTACCTGCCCGACCTCGATCGCATCTTCGATGGTGTCGATCGGGCCCTGTCCTACTGATTTCGAGGAGAGTCAAGAATGTCTTTCGAATTTCCTCTTCCCGACGTCGGTGAGGGCCTGACCGAGGCCGACATCGTCGCGTGGAAGGTCGCCCCCGGCGACACTGTCACCGTCAACCAGATCCTCGTCGAGATCGAGACCGCGAAATCGCTCGTCGAGCTGCCCAGTCCGCAGGCCGGCACCGTCGGTGCGCTCCTTGTCGAGGAGGGCCAGACCATCGAGGTCGGCACCCCGATCATCCGGTTCGGCGGAGATGATTCCAACGCCGAGGAGGCCCCCGCCCCTGCTGGTGCGCCGGCTCCCGGTTCGGCTGAGAAGTCGACCGATGCGTCCGGTGATGCCGACGGAGGGGCCACTCTCGTCGGTTATGGTGCGAAGGAGTCGTCGTCGAAGCGGCGTCCGCGCAAGGGTGCTCCTGTCCCGGCTCCCGCAGCATCGGTTGCTCCGGCAGCGTCGGTTGCCCCAGCTGCGGAGGCGGCCGCACCTGCACCGGCAACAGCTCCGGCGGCTCAAGCACAGTCCGCTTCGGCAGCGCAGTCGCAGTCCGCTTCGGCTCCCGCCTCGCCGAGCAAACCGCTGGCGAAGCCGCCTGTGCGGAAGCTCGCGAAGGATCTGGGCGTTGACCTCTCCCAAGTGACACCGACCGGTCCCCGCGGGGACGTCACGCGCGACGATGTGCACGCCGCCGCCAATCAGACCGCCGCTCCCACGTCGGGTGCGACGGCACCGGCGGCCGCCTCGGCGAGTGATCAGGGAGCGCTCGAAGAGCGGATCCCGTTCAAGGGCGTGACGAAGATGATGGCCAAGGCCATGGTCGATTCGGCATTCACGATGCCGCACGTCACCGAGTTCCTCGATGTCGATGTCACCGAGACGATGGCGATGGTCCGCCGGTTGAAGTCGACGAAGTTCCTGGGCGAGGACGTCAAGGTCTCGCCGCTGCTCATCGTCGCCAAGGCCGTGGCGTGGGCCGTGGGACGCAATCCGCGGATCAACTCGTGCCTCTCCGGCGACGAGATCGTCGTGAAGAAGTACGTCAACCTCGGCATCGCGGCCGCTACTCCGCGCGGACTGATCGTGCCGAACATCAAGAACGCGCAGGCCATGGGTCTGGGCGAACTGGCGCAGGGCATTCAGGATCTCACTGCTCTGGCGCGGTCGGGCAAGACGCCGCCGGCCGATCAGGCCGGGGGCACGATCACGATCACGAATGTCGGCGTCTTCGGAGTGGATGCCGGTACGCCGATCATCAATCCGGGTGAGGCCGCGATCCTCGCGTTCGGGCAGGTCCGGAAGAAGCCGTGGGTGGTGGACGACGAGATCGTTCCGCGCGAGATCACTACGCTGTCGGTCAGCGCCGACCATCGTGTCGTCGACGGCGAGATCATCTCGAAGTTCCTCGCCGACGTCGGACGGGGCCTGGAGGACCCGACCCTGATGTTGGCCTGATTCACGCCCTGGCGCCGGCTTCTGACCGGCTCTGGAAGCTTGAACGCCCCGGTTTCGCACAGTGCGAGGCCGGGGCGTTCTGTTCTCTTGGATGGTCGCGGCCCAGTCCAAGGCAGACAGCACCTGTTCAAATCGGGGCTATCTGCCTCCGACTGGGCCGTGCGCGGATGGCAGGGCTGGCCCGGCAGCGGGCGTGGGGTGCGAGAGCATTTCGCCAGTCAGTCGGCGGCTGCGGCAATCAGCCGCTGTTTGAAGTTGAAGACCGGGCGAGGAAGCGGGGCCTCGGCAAGATAGGTCAGTACCAACCTGCGTTCGGTCGCGGGCGTGATCGGAATGCTGACGAGATCGCTGAAGTTCATCAGCGGGACGACCAGCCTCGGCACTGCGGTGATGCCCATACCTGCTGCCACCATGCCGCCGACCGCGGGAATCGTATCCGCCGTCTGCACTTCATGGGGTTCTGCTGCTGCCTTGAGCAGAGCTCGCCGCACCATCGGCGCGATGCTCGTCACGGAATTGAAGCCGACGAACTCTTCGCCGTGGAAGTCCTCCCACCGCACCGATGCGCGTGCGGCCAATCGATGACCGCGTGGAACGATTGCGACGAAGGGATCGGACAGGAACGGAGTCACTGCCAGATCGGCAGGGAGGGAGTCCGTGAAGGCGACGAGGCCGATGTCCACCGTCCCGTCGGTCACCATCGGCACGACCTGATCCTGAGCCGCATCACGGATGACGAGTTCGACCTCCGGGAAATCCCGGCGAAACGCGTGAACGACCTCGGGCAGACCGGTTGCCGCCAATGAAGGCAGGCAGGCGATTCTCACCTGCCCCGAACTGCCGGTGACGAAGCTGGAGATCCGTTCCAGTGCCGAGTCGAACGAGCGAACTGCGTGTGCGGCGTACAGGGCCACTTCGGTGCCGGTGACCGTTGCGGTGACCTTCCGGGTGGTGCGCTCGAACAATCGCGTGCCGATGCGTCGTTCTGCCTCCGCGACGGTACGGCTGAGGGCCGGCTGGCTGACTTCGATCTCCTCGGCCGCGCGGGTGAAACTCTCCGTGCGCTGCACCGCTTCGATCGCTCGCAAGTGGTGCATTGACAGATTGATAACCATGAATCATGAGTCTAGCCGTAATGGATATTGGACGACCCTACTCATGTTCGTCGAGGATGAATACGTTCATCGAGAAGGGAATCAAAGGTGCTTTCACTTATCGGCTATGTCACCATGCTCATCATTCTGGCGTTGTTGCTCACGCAGAAGGTCTCTCCGGTCGTCGCATTGGCCGGAGTGCCGCTCGTCGCGGCGCTGATCGCCGGACAGTCGCCGACCGACATCAGCGAATTCGTCTCAGCCGGAATCGCCGGAGTAGCCGACGTCGTCGTCATGTTCATCTTCGCCATCGTCTTCTTCGGAATCCTGCGCCATGCGAAGTTCTTCGACCCGATCATCGATCGGATCATCAAGTTCGGCGGATCCTCACCGCGCAACGTAGCCGTTGCGACCACACTTCTGGCATGTGTCGTTCACCTTGACGGTGCAGGTGCGACGACGTTCCTGGTCACGATCCCGGCCATGCTGCCGCTCTACCAGCGTCTCGGGATGAGCCGGTTGACTCTGTCGACCTGCGTGGCGCTGGGCGCCGGCGTCATGAACATGCTGCCCTGGGGAGGTCCGACGGCCCGTGCTGCGGCAACGATCAAGGTCGATGCGAACGATTTGTGGGTCCCTCTCATTCCGGCCCAGATCGCTGGGATCATTGCGGCTCTGGCAGTGGCTTGGTACCTCGGGCACCGTGAAGCAAAGCGGCTCGACCGAGTGTCTGCCGATGACTCTGCCGATTCGGTGATGGTCGCAGCGACGTCGGCCGCAGAAGCTGGCCGTTCGGCGGAGGCATCCAGCACAATCCGATCGGCACAGGGTTCGGAGGAACCGGCCGGAACCGAACAGAAGCCGGGATCGGGCTCACCCGACGGAATCGATGCTTCGGGTGATTCGGACTCCATCCGTGGTCCAGCGGAGGCGGGTCCGAAAGTGCTGTCTCTCATCCTCAACGGCGTCGTGCTCGTCGCTGCCTTGGCGACGATGATGACTGGCGTGATCTCTCCCGCACTGACCTTTATGGCTGCAACGATCCTCGCTCTGCTGATCAACCATCGCGGAATGGCGGGGCAGTCCGAACAGTTCGACCTCAACGCCAAATCATGCATGCTCATGGCCAGCACTCTGTTGGCAGCAGGTGTGCTCTTGGGAGTGCTCGACGAAAGCGGAATGATCGAGGCGATGGCCAAGTCGGCGACCGCTGTGCTTCCTGCCGGCGTGATGCCGATGTTGCCGATCATCGTCGCTGTGCTCGGCGTGCCTATGAGTCTGCTGTTCGGCCCGGACGCTTACTATTTCGGGCTCTTGCCCGTGCTGGCGAGCGTCGGCAGCACCTACGGCATCGATCCCGTGGTCCTCGGACAGGCATCGATCATCGGGCAGGAGACTTTGGGCTTCCCCATCAGCCCGTTGACTGGTTCCTTCTATCTGCTTGTCGGCTTGGCCGGGGTCCCAATCGGCAAGCACATCATCCGCGCGACCGGCTGGCTGTGGCTTGTCAGCATCGTCGTCACCATCGTCGCCATCGCACTAGGAGTGATTCCGCTGTGGGTATCGTAAAAGCACAGGATCTGGGTTCAACGGCCAGAGAGGCTGACCCGCCACCGCCCGGGGCGGTGCGCATCGGGTCGGGGGCAGGGTTCGCCGGAGACCGTCTCGACCCGGCCCTTGAGCTTGCACAGCTCGGTCATCTCGATTTCCTCGTCTTCGAGCTCCTCGGTGAACGGACAGTCGCGAACGCTCAGAAGGCCCGGCTGAATGACCCATCTGTGGGCTACGATCCGACTCTGCTCGATAGGATCCGGCTCACCGCACCGCATTGCTCAGCCAACGGAACTCGCATCATCACCAATGGCGGAGCAGCCAATCCGCTTGCGGCAGGGCGCGCCGTCGCTGCGCTTATCGACGACATGGGTGTTGACATGCCGGTGGCAGTTGTCACCGGTGACGAGGTGCTCGACCAGGTGCTTGCGACGAATCCCCTTACGTGGGAAGACTCCCAACCGGCTGCCAGCTCGGAGCCCCGGCTCGCTTCTGCCAACGCCTACCTCGGCGCATCCGGCATCCGACGTGCGCTCGATGAAGGTGCCCACATCGTCATCACCGGCAGAGTCGCCGACCCCTCGCTGTATGTCGGGCCGCTGAGCCACAGTTTTTCCTGGTCGGACGAGGACACCGACCTCATCGGGCAGGCCACGGTCATCGGCCACCTCCTCGAATGCGGAGGCCAGGTCACGGGCGGATACTTCGCTGACCCGACGACGAAGCCCGTGGCAGGGCTGGACCGTCTAGGGTTCCCCTACGCCGATGTCTCACGCAACGGCGACGCCGTGATCGGGAAGCTTGCGGGTACCGGGGGAGCCGTCACTGTCCGGACCTGTACGGAGCAGCTGCTCTACGAGGTGGCCGACCCAGGCGCTTACATCACCCCTGACGTGGTCGCAGACTTCAATGGAACGGTGCTCCGGGAGGACGGGACCGATCGGATCGCTGTGACGGGTGGAAAAGGAGATGCCGCACCAGTCGATCTCAAGGTGACATTGGGCTACCTCGGGGGGTGGGAAGCAGAAGGACAGATCACCTATGCCGGCCCGCGGGCCATGCTGCGTGCCCAGCTCGCGGCAGACATTGTCGTACGTCGGTTGGAGCGCATACACGGATATGAAGAATCCGAACTCTCGGTAGAGTTCATCGGCGCCGGAGCCAGCTTCAGAGGTCTCAGCGAAGTGACAGATCCGCCCGAAGTGCGACTGCGGGTGGCAGGAGCTGCTCAGAGCCGCAGACGCGCCTCCGCGATCGGAGCCGAGGTCGAGGCGCTCTATACCAACGGACCAGCGGGAGGAGGCGGCGCAAGGACATTCGTTCGGGAGAGCCTCAGCGTCAAGTCATGTTCGCTGCCGCGTGCACTCACGAAGGTCTCCGTCATTCACGCCGACGAACTCATTGACCATGAGGAGATGTCTGATGACCGCGAAGTCTGAGCAGATGCTCACCGTCGATGACCTGGCCACAGTCAGGACCGGAGACAAAGGGGATACGCTCATCCTCGGTGTCGTCGCTCGTGAAGGGGCCCAATTCTCCGAGCTGAGGCGCGCGGTCACCGAGGAGGCAGTGGCGAATCACTTCGGGCTGCCGGTCTCGCGAGTCCGCCGCAGCCTATTGCCGCGGCTGAACGCCATGAGCTTCGAGCTCAAGGGAATGCTGGGTAGCGGTGTCACAGGGGTCGGCCACCTCGACGGACATGGGAAGACGCTGAGCTACCACCTGCTGACGATGCAGTTGAAGCACTGAGCGGGATGCTCGTCAACGAGCAGACGCGCCTGCCACAGGGCCGGCCCGACTGCCCGCTCTATTGGTCGAGGTAGGCGCTGTTGTCTTTGGGGCTGCCGTCTTTGACGAGTCGTTTGGCGATGCAGTGGTTGCGGTCGAGACCCCACGAGCGGCACTGGTCCAGGGCCTGCTCCGGATCGCTGTAGCCGGTGTCGACGACCGTGACCCAGTAGCTGCCCTCCTTGTACGAGGCCCAGTCGCCGCTGTGGATGAGGATAGCGCCCGGATACTTGACCTTGTTGGCCTCGTACTCGTTGAGGATGTCCTGCGCTGACCAGGTCTTACCGTCGGCCTTGAGGCCGACGTTCTTCGCGCTCACCTGAGTCACCCACTCACCTTCGAGGTCAGCGGCTTTCTCGGTGCCTGCCTTCGTATAGGCGTCGAGCTGGTCTTCCGGACTCTCCGTCGGTTGGACTAGGTCATCCGAAGGGCTGGGCGAGGGATTTGCCGGCTCGCTGGACCCGACATCGACAGGGACGGTTCCCGAGGACGGCGCGAGCCAGCGGATTCCGAAGAATCCCACCAAGGCCAGAACCATGAGGATGGCGATGATGACGACGGCGATCTTCAGGCCATTGCGCGAGGAAGAATCGTTTTGGACGGTGGGCGGAAACTGCGGGGGAGGAGGAGTCTGGGCTCCATTCTGTGCCGAGCCCCCGACGCCATTGCGGGCACCGCCGCCCGCGGGCCGCTGCGACTGCTGAGAATTCACATACTGGTGGGAACCGGCAGAGTGGGCGTCATCGAAAGGTGAGCGTCCGGCAGGGGCGAAGACATTGCCGCTGCGAGCTTTCGAGATCGACTGTTCCCCCGTGTGCCGTTCGAGGTACTCGTAGTAGGTCGAGTTGTCGAAATCGGCAGACGAACGGTCCGCCTCATTCCCGTACGACGGCGTCTGACCAGCGGATTCACCTGAACCCTTGTGCCAGTCGTCGCTAGTCGCCGGACGAATGCGCGGCCTCTGTGGAACGTCGCTCATCAGTCCTCCTGAATGCCAGATGTGGTGGCAATCATCTACTTACCTTGGCACGAGTCGAGCAGTCGTTCAACAGGATCGCTGACAGGACGCGTTGCCGACGAAAGCCTACTGCGGAAATCACCGAGTTGGCTTGGCCCCAGCTGTGAAAGTGCCTCCGGGTGTCGACGGAGGCCGCACAGGCTCCTCCGGAAGCCCGAAGCCAGTGACGAAGACCCCACCGCAGAAACCGGGATGAATTTGCTCTCCGGCCCGCCATCTCAGTAAGATTGATTCTTGTTGTGTCGTAGCAGCCAGGTCACCGATCGATCTGCTAGGACACGCATGGTGCTCACCCACCGCTGCACTCCAGCTTCGGCCATCTCTCACAGGCTACGGCTTCAGCGCTGGTGAGACATCTCGCCCGAACGGGCAGACCTGTTTTGGCGTACACAATTTTCACGGTGACAGTCGAGAAAATTTGTTGATGTCTTCCGACATCGGCGCAAGCAAGCGGAGAGAGCGCGCAAGCGCAATCCCGCAGGGGCTTGTTTCGAGAGTCGGTAACTTGTGAACTGGAGGAGAGACATGGCAGCAACCTGCCAGGTAACCGGGGCAGTCCCCGGTTTCGGACACAACGTGTCCCACTCGAAGCGCCGCACGAAGCGCCGCTTCAACCCGAACATTCAGAAAAAGCGCTACTACGTTCCGTCGCTGCGCCGCAACGTCACGCTGACCCTGTCCGCTAAGGGCATCAAGGTCATCGACGCTCGCGGAATCGACGCTGTGGTCAACGAACTCATCGCCAAGGGAGTGAAGCTCTGATGGCTAAGGCACAGGATGTTCGTCCCATCATCAAGCTCAAGTCGACGGCCGGCACCGGGTTCACCTACGTGACCCGCAAGAACCGCCGCAACACCCCGGACCGCATCGTGCTCAAGAAGTACGATCCCGTAGTCCGCAAGCACGTCGATTTCCGAGAGGAGCGCTGAGCGCACATGGCTAAGAAGTCAAAGATCGCAAAAGACAAGCAGCGTCGTGTCATCGTTGAACGCTATGCAGAGCGCCGCGCGACTCTCAAGCGTCAGCTGACCCACCCCGATTCCACCGATGAGCAGCGCGAAGAGGCACGCCTCGCCCTGCAGAAGCTTCCCCGCGATGCTTCGCCGGTTCGCGTTCGCAACCGCGACCAGGTGGACGGCCGTCCGCGTGGCTACCTCCGGAAGTTCGGACTCTCGCGAGTTCGCTTCCGCGAAATGGCCCACAACGGCGAGTTGCCCGGCGTTACCAAGTCAAGCTGGTAATCTCGAGGAAGTTCGTCATCGGAAAAACGGACCGGTGACCTACCGACTTGTCCTAAGGAGGACACTTTTATGGCTAAGAACCGCAGTGAGCTCGTTGCAGAAGTTGCCGAGAAGTCCGGCCTGACCCAGAAGCAGGTCTCGGACGTGCTCGATGGTGTCTTCGATGTCTTCTCCGACGTCGTGGCCAAGGGCGAAAAGCTCACCATCCCCGGCTGGCTCTCCGTTGAGCGCACCGAGCGTGCCGCTCGCAAGGGTCGCAACCCGCAGACCGGTGAAGAGATCCAGATCAAGGCCGGCTACTCCGTGAAGCTGTCCGCTGGTTCGAAGCTGAAGGGTGCCGCTGGCAGCCCGAACTGATCTACGCAGCAGTGTCGAATGGCCCGGATCGTACGATCCGGGCCATTTGCCGTCTCTGAGCGTCTTCTATCGACTCAGAGTGTCTTCGAACAGGGTGAATCGTCTTCCCGTCGGTCCAAACCCATCCTCGCCGAGGCGGCTCCCCGAGATCTCGACCACGAAGAGATCTCCCGGTTGGCAGTGTGGCGACGCCGAACGATATCCTTGGGTCATGTCAGAAGGGGCGGTCCGCGCGCAGTGAGTTCTACAGGTTTCGAGCCGATCACACGGTTCGTGCAACGTGCCACGGTCCCCATCGTCGTCTTCCTCGGGGCGATCGCCGGTCTGGCCGCACTCTTCTTCACCGGAGCAGCCAACCCGACTCTGCTCAATGACCCCGGCTCAGTCGTCCGTTTCGGTCTCCCTGCGGCGAAACTCGTCTTCAATATTGCGATGTCGCTGACCGTCGGCGCCCTCATGTTCGCCGTCCTCATCCTCCCGCGCACGGCCGGCGGTCGCGCCCGCAGGCACAAAGCCACGGATGACGACGTTCCTCTCGACCCGCTGTGGACGAAGGCCATTCAGATCGCCGAATACTCCTCGGTCGTGTGGACGCTGTCCGCGGTCGCCGTGCTCGTCTTCTCATTCGTCGACACCGTCGGCGCCCAGGCCTATCTCGACTTCTCGAACCAACTCGGCGTGTTCGTCACTCAGATCGCCTACGGGCAGCTCTGGGTGCTCATCGTCGTCCTCATCGCAGTCGCCTCGACCCTGTGCTTCGGCACCCGCTCCCATATCGGCATCGCCGCCGCCGGAGTGCTCAGCGCCGCCGTGATCCTTCCCTTGGCCCTGATGGGACACTCCGCAGAGGCCTCCGGGCACACCCAGGCCGTCAACAGCCTCGGTCTGCACATCCTTGGCGCGGTCCTCTGGCTCGGTGGGCTCTTCGTCATCGCCCTGCTGGGCACTCGTCTGGCCGCTTCGAAGAACCTCAAGCCGATCATCGAACGGTATTCGACGATCGCACTCATCGCCTTCGGCCTCATCGTCTTCTCCGGAATCGTCAACTCGCTCCTGCGTGTGCAGGGCCTCGACGACCTCATGACCACGTACGGGCAGGTCATCCTCGCGAAGGCGTTCGCGACGGTCCTGCTCGGTCTGATCGGATTCTGGCACCGACAGTTCGTCATCTCCCGCTTGGGCACAGCCGCCTCGGCGACGGTGGAATTCTGGCGCCTCATCACCGTCGAATTCATGCTCTTCGGAATCACGATGGGAATGGCCGTGGCCTTGGCCCGGTCGCAGCCGCCCGTGCCGCAGGAGCCGGTGGGCGACCCCACCCCGGCCGAGATCCTCACCGGTGATCCGCTGCCGCCGAAGCCGAACCTGTCCCGCTACTTCAGCGAATGGTCGATGGATCCGCTGTGGATCGCGATCGCAGCGGGTGCCTCGATCGCCTACGTCGTAGCGTTCATCAACCTCCGCCGCCGCGGCGACAGATGGCCGGTGCTGCGCCTCATCAGCTGGCTGGTGGGCATGGTCTTCCTCGTCTACGTCACCTCGGGCGGACCCCGGGTCTACGGCGAGGTGCAGTTCTCCGCACACATGATCGAGCACATGCTCCTGGTCATGGTGGTGCCCCTGCCGCTCGTGCTCGGTGCACCGATCACCATGCTCATGCGCGGAACGAAGGCCCGGGGGGACGGGTCCGCCGGCCTGCGCGAATGGGTGCTCTGGCTCATCCATACCCCGTACCTGCGCTTCTTCGCGCACCCGATTGTGGCGAGTGTGAACTTCGCGGGTTCCCTGGTCGTCTTCTACTACTCGGGAATCATGTACTACGCGCTCGATACTCATATCGGGCACGAACTGATGATCGCGCACTTCCTCGGCGCCGGGTACCTGTTCGCACAGGCCCTCATCGGCATCGATCCGGGCGTCAAGCGCCCCGTCTTCCCGATGCGGCTCGTGATGCTGCTGGTGACGATGGCCTTCCACGCCTTCTTCGGCATCTCGATCATGAGCTCGAACGTGCTGATCGCCGGAGACTGGTTCGGCAACGTCGGCGCGGGATGGGGCTACACGGCGATCGACGACCAGCAGCTCGGCGGTTCCATCGCATGGGGCATCGGCGAGTTCCCGACCCTGTTCATCGCGATCATGGTCTGCGTCCAATGGGCGAAGTCGTCGGATCGGGAGGCCAAGCGCATCGACCGCAGCGAAGACCGCACCGACGATGCCGAGCTGCGCGCGTACAACGCGATGCTCGCTTCGATGGCCGAACGCGATGCGAAGGCGCCTCCGCGCCGGCGGTGAGGTGGAGGCCGATTCGGTGGGGTCGGACCACGTCCCACGGGTGGCCGTGTCGCCGCGATAGGGTGGGGCTGCCTCGGCGATGATCGGGTGATGCTGGGCGGGCGCGCGGCGAACCTCCGCGGATGACCATCCGCACTGCAATCAGCCTTGCGGTCACCAAGCAGTCACAGCTGACTGTCGCACATCGGCTGTGCACGAATGTGCACCGAAAATTCTCGGATTATGGCCAGGTCGTTTCCAAAATCTCTGTAACGTGGCGCACACTGATCTTTGGATGAGGAATATCCAAGCGCCCGAGACACTGCGCTGAAGTAGGGGTTCCCCGGCCGCACCGATGCGGTCTGAGTACCCCGAGCCGTCAGCCGGTCGGCGCCGGAGCAAGTCGATTCGCGCATTCAATGGTGACGCGGATTGTGGAAACGAAGGAGTCCCATGAGTTCTCAGAGCAATGCTGAGAGGAAGTCGATCCGTGCACAGCTGCGCAAGGTCGTCGCTGCCTCGATGGCCGGAACGGTCGTCGAATGGTACGAGTTCTTCCTCTACGGTTCGGCCGCCACACTGGTGTTCAACCACATTCTGTTCCCGCCGTCCGACAATCCGCTGACTCCGATCCTGGCCGGTTTCGCCACCTACGCGGTCGGATTCATCGCCCGGCCAGTCGGCGGCATCGTCTTCGGTCACTTCGGCGATAAATACGGTCGCAAGAAGCTGCTGCAGCTTTCGATCGTCCTCGTCGGTGTGGCCACGTTCCTCATGGGCTGCCTGCCGACATTCGACCAGATCGGATACCTCGCCCCGATCCTGCTCGTGCTGCTGCGCGTCGTCCAGGGCTTTGCCGTCGGCGGCGAATGGGGAGGCGCTGTCCTCCTCGTGGCCGAGCACGCGCCGAACAAGGAACGCGGCTTCTGGGCGTCGTTCCCGCAGTCCGGTGTTCCCTTGGGCAACCTGCTCGCCACTGCAGTTCTGTTCATCCTCACCGCGACGCTCACCGAAGAGCACTTCCTGTCGTGGGGTTGGCGCATTTCGTTCTGGCTGTCTGCCGTCATCGTCCTCATCGGCTACTACATCCGCACCCGCGTCTCCGACGCTCCGATCTTTGACGAGGTGCAGTCCGAGGAGATCGAAGAGGGCGTCGACTACGGCGTCAAGGCCGTGTTCAAGCGCTACCCACGTGAGGTCTTCGCCGCGATGGGTCTGCGCTTCGTCGAGAACATCCACTACTACCTGGTGGTCACCTTCTCGATCACCTACCTTGCCACGCAGGTGAAGATCGAATCGGCCGAAATCCTCGGCCTCCTCCTCGGCGCGCACGCGATCCATGCGGTGCTCGTTCCCATCGTCGGTGCCGCCACGGACCGCATCGGACGCAAACTGCCCTACGCTGTGGGCATCATCCTGACTGCGACGTGGGGCTTCTTCGCCTTCCCGATGTATGACACCGGCAGCGCCGTCATGATCTTCCTCGCCCTGCTCATCGGCCTGGTCTTCCACGCGCTCATGTATGCCGGTCAGCCGGCGATCATGTCCGAGATGTTCCCGACACGCATGCGCAACTCGGGCGTCTCGACCGGATACCAGGTCACGGCGATCGTCGCCGGATCCTTCGCGCCGATCATCGCCACCGCGCTGCTCGACGCCTTCGGATCCTCGATCCCGATCGCGCTCTACCTGCTGGCCGCTGCGATCATCTCGTTCATCGCTCTCATGTACACCCGCGAGACCAAGGGCATCGACCTGCGCTCTCTCGACCATGCAGACAAGGTGCGCCGCGGGGTCGCCACCGCCAACTGAGGCCGGATGGTGACCAGGTGACGGGGCGGTGTCGGTGAAAATGGGCACCGCCCCTCTGCCTGGCACCGAGCTCGCCTGTCGGAGAGCGACCTGCTCTCGGCAGCCGCCTCGGCGCCCACCTCGATGAATCCTCGGCTTCCACAAGGTGGAAGATGGATACGCACCACAGACTCGAACCACGAAAGGCACATCTCATGGGAGACCTCACCGGCAAACGCGCCCTCGTCACCGGCGGAGCATCCGGGCTCGGAAAAGCGATCGCTCAATCGTTCGCGCAGGCCGGAGCATCTGTCACCGTCGCCGATGTCGACGCTGACTCGGCACAGGCCGTTGCCGAGGAGATCGGCGGCGAAGCGTGGGCAGTCAACCTGGCGGACACCTCGGCGCTGGACGGTACCGAGCTCGACGTCGACATCCTCGTCAACAACGCCGGCATCCAGCGGATCCACCCGATCACGGAATTTCCGCTCGAGGACTGGCGGCTGATCAATACGCTCATGCTCGAAGCGCCGTTCGTGCTCACCAAGGCGGTGCTGCCGAAGATGTACGAACGCGGCTGGGGACGCATCATCAACCTCTCCTCCGTCCACGGTCTGCGCGCCTCGGCGAACAAATCCGCGTACGTCGCGGCCAAGCACGGTCTCATGGGACTGACGAAGACGACCGCGCTCGAAGCTGGCCCGCACGGAGTGACGTGCAATGCGATCAACCCCGGCTACGTGCTTACGCCGCTGGTCAAGGGACAGATCGCCGATCAGGCGAAGACTCACGGCATCAGCGAGGACGAGGTCCTCGAGCAGGTCTTCCTCGGCCATTCCGCGGTGCCCAAGCTCGCCGAGCCCGAGGACGTCGCAGCGATCGCGACCTTCCTGGCCGGGGATCATGCCGCGGTCATCAACGGCAGCGCTCACAGCATCGACGGCGGCTGGGTGGCCGCCTGACCTGTCCCGCATCTCGCTCCCCCTCTCAGAACTACCTGACGGCGGCTCA